>JBAUAY010001017.1:0-10248 GCA_049676235.1 Streptosporangiaceae bacterium | reverse complement strand
GGACAGGCCGGGCGCGCTGGTGCTGCCCGAGCGAATCGCGGCCCGCCTGCGCGAGCTCCGCTCCTCCGGGCACAGCGAGCTGCTGACCGCGACGCTGGCCGCACTGAACGAAGCGGGCTGGCCGCTGCGCCCGCTCGCCGAAGCCCTCGGCATCAGCCGGCAGGCGGTGCAGGCACGTGTCCGTCGCCGGGCGCAGGCCGAGCTCCGCGAATACGTGGTGAACTGCGAGCCACCGCCGCCGTTCCCGCACCGGCGGATGGCCAGCGCGGCCGGCCTGCGGCCGCACCTGACCATCAAGATCGACCACACGCTACGCGCGTCCGCGCACCGGGCGGCGGCTGATGATGGCAGCTCGCTCACCCAGGTGGTGGAGGCCATCCTAGACCGCTACCTCAGGCACGGCATGGCGGACGGGGATCAGGCATCCCGGCCGGCGGGGCGCTCACGGTAGGCGGCCACGTGCTGTCGGTTGCCGCAGTTGCCGGTATCGCAGCAGCGGCGGGAGCGATTCCTACGTGCGGCGCAGCACGAGGATCATGCGCCACGCGTCGGCCGCGTCGACGGGCAGATCGGAGTCGAAGTCGCCGTAGCGGGCTACGACGGTGAACCCGCCCGCCAGCCGGACGGCGGCGGTCAGCTCGGTCGCGGTCCAGAACCGGTTCGGCACGACATCGGCGACCGTCCGCACCGAGCCGCCGCGCTTGTGGTACGTGACGCTGACGTGCTCCCTGGTGATCTGCGTGACCGGGTCGATCTGGTCTTGCGTGCCCCAGCGCACGCTGACCGTACCGCCGCTGACTTCGGTGCTCCATTCACTGCTGGTCCGACGCTCAGCGGCGAGGAAGT
The DNA here is from genome assembly GCA_049676235.1 of Streptosporangiaceae bacterium. Taxonomy (GTDB): domain Bacteria; phylum Actinomycetota; class Actinomycetes; order Streptosporangiales; family Streptosporangiaceae; genus Palsa-504. The sequence goes on along the minus strand of JBAUAY010001017.1, from coordinate 9,402 downwards.
CCGCGGGATGCGCGAGCTCCATGATGTATAGGCCATCCCGGTCGAGGTGACGCCCCACCGAGGCCAGATGGCGCAGCATGTCGTCGAGCGACATCAGGTGGCACAGCGAGTTGAGCATCGTGACCGCGAGGTCGAAACCGCCGGGCAGGCTGAAGTCCCGCATATCGGCCTGCACCACGGTCAGCCGGGTCCCGGCCGCCTCCGCCAGCTCGCGCGCCCGCGCGCACATCGCTGGGTTGAGGTCGAGCGCGGTGGCCTCGAGCCCGCGGCGCGCCAGGTTACGAGCGTGCTCCGCCGGGCCGGCCGCGAGCTCGAGAACCGACCGGGGCAGGCCGGAATCCGCCGTCCGGTGCTTACCGGACCACCGCAGCAGCGCGTCCACCTCGGCAGGAACGTCACGATAGGCACATGCGGCCTCATAGAACTCAGGCTCGTCATATATTCCGGGCATCCGACCATGATGCCCGACGCGAGTGCTCCGACCGCACCGGTGTCGGTACCTGATCACGACATTGCAAACTAACGTGCACTAGCCTCATGGATCGGCCTGCGGCAGACTGTCCGCATGATGACAGAGAGCCAGGCGCTGGAGACCCTGACGCGGGAGGACCCGGAAGCGGCCGGCGACGCCAGGGCGGCCCTGGCCTGGCTGACCGGCGACGAGGGCCTGGAGACGGTCTCGCTGCTGCGCCTGCAGGAATTCCTCTGGTACGCGCTCCCGGTGAAGTGGCCGATGTCAACGTCGGGCCGGGTCGGGGTGGCGAAGGCCCTCGGCCGCCTGTTCCTGCTCGCAGGCCTGGACCGGTACGCCAGGGTGTGTTCCTCGCTGGGCACCGAGAAGATCATCACCGCCTACGCGGACGGGCACGAGGAGGGGATCGCCGCCTACACCGAGGCCATCGAGGAGTCGAACGCGGCGCCGCCGGACACCGATTTGCTCGCCTGGGGTTCGGTCATGGGATCACAGGAGCGCGCCGCCTACGACGCTTGCGCGGCCGCGCTGGAACTCGCCTTCGCCTCCGGCGAGCTGAGCGCAGGCGCCCGTGGCTGGCGCACCAAGCGCGCGGATATCGTCAACCGCTGGCTGACTGGCCGGCCCGAGATAGCGGCGGCCCCGCGCGCCGACGGCGGCGCGCCCGGGAACGACACCTGGCTGAGCCGCATCAGCGCCGAACGCATCGACGCGTGGGCGCACGGCCGGCCGGGTGAGCGGTCACGGCTCGCCCGCAGCCTGATCCCGCGGCTGCTCGAGCCGCCCGCGGTCCCCGACGACCCGCTGCCCACGCTGGGCTGGCTGCTCAGTCACGCCGACGAGGGCCTGCGGCTCACCACCCGGCACTACATCGCGCCCGCCCTGGTCACCGAGGCGGTCGAGGTGTTCGGCTGGCGCGATCAGCTGGTCGGCACGCTCCGCCAGGAACTCGACGTGTTCCCGCTGCACACGCTGCGCGGCATGGCGCAGATCGAGATGGGGGCCATCCGCCGCAGCCGGACCAGCCTGGTGCTCACCAAGACGGGCAAGCTCATGACCGCGGACCCCGCCGCCCGGTGGCATATCGGCACGGCCGCGCTGATCGGCCCGGACGACGGCCTGCAGCCGGACTTCTCCGTGGCGGTGCGCGAGGCGGCGCTGCTGGTCATCTTGACCAGCGGGCCGACCGGGTACGACGAGCTGACCAGGCTGCTAACCGACATCCACGGCGTCGAAGGCTGGGCAGCGGGGGCTGGTACCGGGCTGCCCGGCAGTGGAGGCCAGAGCAGTGGAGGCCAGAGCAGCGGACGGCAGAGTGCCGGAAGGCCGAGTAACGGGCTGGCCAGCGCGGTGCGCACCGAGCTCTACACGCTCCGGCACCGGCTATGGGCCCTCCACTTGCTCGGCGACGAACGCAGCTTCGGCGCGCCGCTATCGCTGACCGAAACCGGAGTCGCGGCGGCGCTGTCCGCCCTGCTCGCCCGGGCCCTGCGCCCGCGCCACCACCTGGGCCTCGGGTAACGACGCCCAGGTCAGGGGGAAATAGCCAGTGTAGTTCTCGGCTAGCATGGTGGCCGCCGCGCGGGACGAGATGACGTAGTGCAGCTGGGAAAGCTGCAGAGCGGCCCCGAACTGGTCCGAGTCCGGGTCCACGTGCAGCATGGACGTCATCCACCAGGAAAAGTGGGTGGCTCGCCAGACCCGGTTCAGGCAGGTGTCGGAGTACGCGTCGGCCAGCCCGGCCTGTCCGTCTCTGAGCAGGCTCGTCAGGGCCGTAGCCAGGGCGGTCACGTCGGCGAGGGCCATGTTGAGGCCCTTGGCCCCGGTGGGCGGCACGATGTGCGCGGCGTCCCCCGCCAGGAACAGCCGCCGGTAGCGCATGGGCGAGGCGACGAAGCTGCGCATCGGCGAGATGGCCTTCTCCGTGATCGGGCCTTCCTTCAGGTCCCATCCCGGCACGCCAAGCCGGTGCCGCAGCTCGGCCCAGATCCTGTCATCGGACCACCGCTCGATCTTCTCGTCGGCCGGCACCTGCAGGTAAAGCCGGCTGACCTGCGGCGTGCGCATGGTGTGCAGCGCGAAGCCATCCTCGTGCCGGGCGTAGATGAGCTCGTCGGTGGACGGCGGCACTGAAGCCAGGATGCCCAGCCAGGAGTATGGGTATCCGCGTTCGGCCACCGTCACCAGGCCGGGCGGCATCGAATCGCGGCAGATGCCGTGGAACCCGTCGCAGCCGGCGATGACGTCGCAGGTGACTTCGTGCCGGGTGCCTGACGAGTCGGTGTAACGGAGCACCGGCCGGTCGGTGTCGAGCTCGCCGACCTCGGTGTCAGAGACCTCGAACTCGATGATGGCCCCGGCCGCGAGCCTGGCTTGGATCAGGTCCTTGACGATCTCGGTCTGGGCGTAGATCGTCACCCAGCGGCCGCCGGTCAGGGCACGGAAGTCGAGGTGGTGCCGCTCGCCGTCGAACTGCAGGTAGATCCCGCCGTGTTCGAGGCCCTCGGCGTCCATCCGGCCGCCGAGGCCGACGGCGCGGAGCAGTTCGACCGTGCCGGCCTCGAGCAGGCCGGCCCGCTGCCGCGCCTCGCAGTAGGCTCGGCTACGGTTCTCCACCACGATCGAGTCGATGCCCCGCAGGGCCAGCAGGTGGGAGAGCAGCAGGCCGGCGGGCCCGGCCCCCACGATGCCGACCTGGGTACGTGAGCTGAGTGTCATCGCTTTCCAAGGTTAGCCGGACCCCCGTGTGTACGTAAGACGAACGACAGTTCAGAAAGCGAACGTCCGATGCCCGGTCTATGATGTCATCGACCGAGCCAGGAGGCCCTCATTGACTGATAACCAGGACCACGGTCATGACGGGGACTTCGTCCAGTCACTTGAGCGCGGCCTGTCCGTGATCCGGGCCTTCGACGCCGAGCACCCGAAGCTGACCCTGAGCGAGGTAGCCGCGAGCACCGGCCTGAGCCGGGCCGCTGCCCGGAGGTTCCTGCGCACGCTGGTCCAGCTCGGTTACATGCGCATCGACGGGAGCCGGTTCACGCTCCGGCCCAAGATCCTCGAACTCGGCTACGCGTACCTGTCCAGCCTGACCCTGCCTGAAGTGGCCATGCCGCACCTGGAGCAGCTGGTGGAGCAGGTGCATGAGTCCTCGTCGGTGTCCGAGCTTGACGGGGACGACGTGATCTACATCGCCCGCGTGCCGACCAAACGGATCATGACCGTGACGATCAGCGTCGGCACCAGGTTCCCGGCCTACGCGACCTCGATGGGCCGGGTGCTGCTGGCCGCGCAGACCGACGAACGGCTCGATGAGTACCTGGAATCGGCCAGCCTACGCGGCCTCACCGGGCACACCATCACCAGCGCGACCACGCTCCGGCGCGAGCTCCGGAAGATCCGGGCTCAGGGCTGGGCGCTGGTCGACCAAGAGCTCGAGGAGGGGCTCCGGTCGATCGCGGCACCGATCCGCGACGCCGACGGCCGGGTCATGGCGGCCATCAACGTCTCAACCCACGCCGGCCGGCGGTCGCTGAACAGCATCGTGGAGGAACTGCTGCAGCCGCTGCTCGCCACGGCCCGCCGCATCGAGCTTGACCTGGCCCGCTCCCGCGCGTCGGTCCGCGCTCGCCCCGACGCCTGAGTATCTCCGCGGGATTTCCCGGGGCTAGGGCACGCCCGGGGAGCACATGGCCTTCTTAGCGGCGGGCGACAGTCCTGCGAAACGTGTCATCGAGCGCATGACGGTGCCACACTAGTCTTCCTATGCGTACGCTCGTCATCGACCATCCCCTGGTCACCCACAAGCTCACCGCCCTGCGTGACGCCGCCAGCGATACCGCGACCTTCCGCAGCCTGACGGCCGAACTGGTGACCTTGCTCGCCTACGAGGCGACCCGTGAGATGCGGGTCCAGCCCGTGTCCGTCACCACGCCGGTGGGCCTCGCCCGCGGCGTCAAGCTGGCCCGCCCGGTGCCGCTCATCGTGCCCGTGCTGCGGGCCGGCATCGGCATGCTCGACGGCATGACCCGGTTGCTGCCGATGGCCGACGTCGGCTTCGTCGGGCTGCGCCGAGACGAGGAGTCGCTGGTCGCATCGACCTACGCGGACCGGCTGCCCGCCGACCTGACCGGCCGGGACACGTTCGTGCTCGACCCGATGCTGGCCACCGGCGGAACGCTCGCCACCGCCATCAGCATGCTCACCAATCGCGGCGCCGCGTCCGTGACCGCAATCTGCCTGCTCGCTGCGCCCGAGGGTCTGCGGCATGTCGAGGAGGCCTTTGCCGGGGACAGTACCGATGAGCCCTGGGTGCGGGTGGTGACCGCGGCCGTCGACGAACGGCTGAACGACCGGGGATACATCGTGCCCGGGCTCGGCGACGCGGGCGACCGCCTGTTCGGCAAGATTTAACCGTTCGGGCCCAGCTAATCGGGCTCAGCTATTCGGGCAGGGCACCGGGCTCTGACGCGGCAACACCGCGGCATCGCCGAAACTCCTGGACTGGCCCCCCCACATCCACAGTGGGCGATGCCCTACCACCGAGCCCAGCACCCTGCCACTTGCAGCTAATCAGGACTTATCTACCCGCGGTATCCCCGAGTCCGGGGTTACACCGGGTCCGTCAGGCGAAGAGAATCCCGCCTAGACTAACCAGATCGCGCTTCGTCAGGGCTTTATCGCAGGCAGGAAACGATGCCACTGAGCACCCACGTCAGGACGGCGTCGGGCCAGCAGAGGCTGCTCGCCGAGGGCAGCCGTCTGATCTTCGGCCGGGGCCCCGACGTAGACCTGGTCGTCGCGGCCGGCCGGGGCCTGTCCCGGCGGGCCGGCGTGGTGACCGTACTGGCCGCCGGCGCCTGGATCGCCAACATCAGCCGCACCCACGCGCTGTACGTCGAGGGCGACGGGTACCAGGTCCGGCTGCCGCGGATGGAAGACGACGGCGAGCCCGCGGGGGGCTGGTTCGTGCGCACCGGCGTGGCCTTGGTCGGCTCGCGCGCCATGCTCGACGAAGGGCAGTCACTGGTCGTGACGGTCACGCCCCAGTCCGAGACAGCCGTGCCCCGCGGAGCCGGGCGGACGGATGAAGCCATGCTGGCTCGAGCTGGGCTAGCTCCTGCAGAGCTAGGTGGAGCGGGGCTGGCTGACGAGCTTGAGCGGACCGCCGCGATCGATCTAGTCAACGGACCCGGTCTGACCGAGCTCGAGGAGGCCGAGCTGGCCGGTGCCGGGACGCTGCTGCCGTTCTACCTAGACCCGATGACCAAGCTCTTTCTGGTCGCGCTGATCTGGTGCCGGCCGTGGCTGGTCGATCCGAGCGCCACCCGGCCGCTGCCGCGCACGCCGGAAATCGCGCGCGGAGCCCTGGAGGTCACCGGCGCGTATCACGAGCTGGAACGGTTCGATACCGACCCGGACTACCGCGACCTGCTAGCGGCCCGGGTGGCCGAGCACATCAAGGTGCTGCGGCGGAAGATCGCCGACCGCGGGCTGGCCGCCGCCGACGTCCGGATCTCGGACGAAGTAGCCGTCCGGATCCTCATCGAGCACGGCATCATCACCTCGGCCGACCTGAGCCGACTGGACGACCCGGCCTGGCGCTCCCGCCAGGAAGACCTCTGGTGGACCCAGGGTTAGGCTCCCGGCGGTATCGCGATGAACATCGTGTTGGCGCCGCTGCCGTCCGGGCCGGTCACCTCGACCGTGAATCGTCCCAGCTTCAAGGAGCCGGGGAAGAGCTGGCTGATGTTCAGGCGCAAGGTCCCGTTCGCGGCGACCGCCGGCTTGAGGGTGGCCGTCCGGTGGAACGTCGCATTGGGTCCCTGCTGCGGAGGGCTGTTCCAGGTCAGCGAGACCGCGACCAAGGTCCCTGGAGCGAAGCCGCGGCCCTGGACGATCCATGCGGCACCGACACTGCCCTCGCTCTGGTTCAGCATGCACAGGGCGGGCCCCTTGGTGTCACTGGCCGACGTGCCGCATACCGTGTTCGGCGCCACCGGCGGCGCCAGAGGTAGCGCCACCGAGCCAGCTGTCTGTCTTGAGTTTGAGTTCGAGCTGGTCGGGACGCTCGAGCTGCTGAGCGCCGCCCCGAGGATGACGCCGACTACGACCAGCGCCGCCCCGGCGGAGGCCCATCCGGCCCAGGCCAGGTGCGACCTGAGCCACCGCCGCCAGCCGGACCCGCCAGGACCCGGACCCGACCCGGTGCCGGGCCTGCGCCGGGGGACGGGCTTGTAGGAGGCGGGAAGTTCGGTGTACGAGGCGGCGGTCGCGTCGTCGGCAGGCCCGTCTCCGACCTGGCCGAAGGCGGCCAGTTGAGGGCTGCGCTGATACTCCCCGATCAGGGCCATCGCCGCCTCGGGCAGGTAGGCGTGCTCTTCGTCCGGGCCGGCCTGGGCCTCGGTGAAGTCCCCGAGCTGGGCCAGCATCGCGGACGAGGTCGGGCGCTGCCGGGGTACGCGGTGCATGCAGGCGGTGATGAGCTCGGTCAGGTCACCGGGCAGGCCGGACAGGTCGGGTTCCTCGGTAGCCAGCCGGGCCAGCACGTCCATGACCGTGACGCCGGAGTAGGGCGGGTGCCCGGTGGCCGCGAACAGCAGCGTCGCGCCGAGCGAGTACACGTCGCTCGCCACCGACGCCTCGTGGGTGTCCCTGGCCTGCTCGGGTGCCATGTACGCGGGTGTGCCGACGGCTCCGCGCGACGTGGTGCGGCCCATCCGCTCGGCCGCACGGGCCACGCCGAAGTCGATCACCCGCGGCCCGTCGGGCGCGACCAGGACGTTCGATGGTTTCAGGTCCCGGTGTACCAGGCCGGCCCCGTGGATCGACTCCAGCGCCTCCGCGCACCCGGCGGCCAGCCACCGCACGGTGGTCACCGGCAGCGGGCCGCAGGCGAGCACCAGCCGGGCCAGCGAGGGCGCCGCGACGTACGCCGTGGCCAGCCAGGGCAGGTCGGCCTCCGGGTCGGCCTCGACGACCGAGGCGGTGAAGACCCCGCTCACCTTCCGCGCGGCCGCCACTTCCTGCGCGAAGCGATGCCGGAAGCCCGCGTCCTCGGCCAGCTCGACCTTGATCGTCTTGACCGCGACCAGCCGTCCCGCCGACGAACGTCCCAGGTACACCTGGCCCATAGACCCGGAACCGAGGCGGCCTAGCACCACATAGGGCCCGATCCGCTCCGGATCCCATCTGCGCAGTGTTTCCCTGACGGGTGTTTCCCCGACAGGCGGTGTTTCCCTAACGGGCGGTGTTTCCCCGCCGGGCGGCGTCTCCCGGATAGGCGGTGTTTCCCGTCCCGACTGCGGCACCATTCGGCCCTCCCCTGACCCAGGCCGCTCAGAACAGTGGCCAGCTTCTATCATGCCGAATCATTCCGCCAATGTGCAGCGCCTTCGCCCGGATTGTTACACGTGTGGATGAGGAGAAACCAATCCCGTTCGGGATAAATTATTTGGTTTTATCCCGGGTCGTGGGCACCGAAAATGCTGACCGGGACCACCGCGTCGCTCATCGCCCGGGCGGTGGCGAACCCCGGCTTGATGACCGTGTTGATGAGATGCAGCCGTTCGTCGAAACCCGCGAACGCGCTTTTCATCGCGTTTACCGTCAGCCATTCGATGTCGGACCAGCCATAGCCGAATTCGGTGACCAGCCGGTGGAACTCCGAACTCAGCGTGACCTGGCTCATCAGCCGGTTGTCGGTGTTCACCGTCACCCGGAACGACAACTGGCGGAGCAGCCGGATCGGGTGCAGCGCGATCGACGGGGCCGCGCCGGTCTGGACGTTCGAGGTCGGGCACATCTCCAGCGGAATCCGGCGGTCGCGGATGTAAGCCGCCAGCCGCCCGAGCCGGACGTTGCCTTCGCCGCTGATCTGGATGTCGTCGACGATGCGGACACCGTGGCCCAGCCGTTCGGTTCCGCACCACTGGACCGCCTCCCAGATCGACGGCAGGCCGAACGCCTCGCCCGCGTGGATGGTGATGTGGAAGTTTTCCCGCTTTATGAACTGGAACGCGTCCAGGTGCCTGCTCGGCGGCCAGCCCGCCTCGGCGCCCGCGATGTCGAACCCCACTACCCCCCGGTCCCGGTAGCGGACCGCGAGCTCGGCGATCTCCAGCGACCTGGCCGCCGTCCGCATCGCGGTAAGCAGGGCATATACCGTGATCCCGCGTCCGGCCTCGCCCGGAACCGCACTGCCCTGGCGGAAGCCGTCGAGCACCGCCTCGACCACCTCGTCCAGGCTGAGCCCGCGCTCGGTGTGCAGCTCGGGCGCGAATCGCACCTCGGCGTACACCACCCCGTCGGCGGCCAGGTCCTCGGCGCATTCGGCGGCCACCCGCCGCAGCGCGTCGGCGGTCTGCATGACCGCGACCGTATGCCGGAACGCATCCAGGTAGATCTCGAGGTGACCGCGGTGCGCGCCCTCGGTCAGCCGCTGGGTCAGCTCTTCCGTATTGTCGCCGGGCAGGTCGTGGTAACCCGTCTCGCGGGCCAGCTCCAGGACGGTCTGCGGGCGCAGGCCGCCGTCCAGGTGATCGTGCAGCAGGACCTTCGGGACCGCCCGGATCTCGGCAAGTGTCGGCATCCCCCCATTGTGCTACCCAGCTGTGTTGACTACTGCTAAGCGGGGGGAGATGTACTCGATGACCGGGGAGACGTGCGGCGGCGGGGTGTCGCTGATGACGATCGCGTCCGCCAGGGCGGCCAGGGCGGGGCCGAAGCGCTCCGCCTCGTCGGCGCGGAGTTCGAGTAGCGGCTGGCCGGCCTGCACCGCCTCACCCGGCTTGGCCAGGCAGATGACCCCCGCGGCCGCGCTGACCGCGTCCTCTTTGCGGGCCCGGCCCGCTCCGAGCCGCCAGGCCGCCGTGCCCACCGCCAGGGCATCGAGGCCGGTCAGCCAGCCGCCCGCGGGCGCGGGCAGGACC
>JBAUAY010001016.1:0-2495 GCA_049676235.1 Streptosporangiaceae bacterium | reverse complement strand
CGGTGGCCCCGGCCACGCCGCCGACCCGGTGCGCCACCTCGGTGAACTCCGCGAGCTGGGCGATCCTAGCCGCGACCGGGATCGCGCCGGCCTTCACCGTGCCCGGCCAGCCGCGCCCGTCCCACTGCTCGTACGCCGCGCCGACCCACTCGAGCACCACGCCGGGCAGCTCGAGCTGCCCGGCCAGCGTCCGGGCCAGCCTCGCGTGCTGCGAGATCATCCCGTCCAGCTGTCGATGCCCGGAGAACGCGAACCCGAGCCCGACCCGGAACCGGTGCAGCGGCGGATTACCCGCCCCGACCAGCCGCACGGCCGCCAGCGTCCCGCGCACGCTGCCCAGCTCGTGGACGTACTTGCCGGACTTGAGCGCGATGTCATCGCCGAACCACTTCGCCTGCTCGTGCGCGTCAGCATGACAGCCCACGTTGACCAGCAGCGCGGTGTAGTACACCGCCATCCGGTCCCGCTCACCCAGACCCGCCTGGCCGGCCAGCCGCAACGCGATCAGGCACTGCCGCAGGACATGCTCCATCGGCTGCCCGAACCCCAGGTCGACGCCGAGCGATAGCGCCGCGACCAGCTCGGCCAGCCGCACCCGCGGAGCACTGCTACCCCCTGCCACCAGGCCAGCCCAACCTTCCGCGGTCGGCCGGCGGCCGGGCAGAAGATGGGGTATTCGCCTCATGCGCCCGCCGCCGCCGCCTCGTTACGTTGCCGTCATGAGCCTGCGAACCAAGTTCTTCGCCCTGACCTACGACCGCCAGATGGCCAAGACCGAGAAGGCCGGGTTGCGCGCCTTCCGGGAGCGCCTGCTCGCCGCGGCGAGCGGCGACGTGCTGGAGATCGGCGGCGGGACCGGGGCCAACCTGCCGTACTACGGCCCGGCCGTCGGGTCGCTGGCGATCACCGAGCCGCAGCCCCCGATGCTGCGGCACCTGGAGCGCAACGTCCGTGCCCACTGTTCTAGGCAACACGGGGCTAGCCAACACGGGCCAGACATTCGGGTCCTGCGCGCGCCGGCCGAGGACCTTCCCTTCGACGACCACAGCTTCGACGTGGCGGTCTCCACGCTGGTGCTGTGCGGGGTCGACGATCAGCCCAGGGCGCTTCGCGAGCTGCGCCGCGTGCTGCGTCCCGGCGGCCGCCTGCTGTTCATCGAGCACGTGCGGTCCGATGACCCGGGCACGGCCCGCCTGCAGGACCGGATGAACTGGCTGAACCGGCTGGTCGTGTGCTGCGACTGCAGCCGCCCCACCCTCGATTCCATCCGCAGCGCCGGCTTCACTGCGGCCCAGGTGGAGCACACGGCCCTGCCGAAGGCCCCGCCCTTCGTCCGCCCCGCCATCTTGGGCATCGCCACGGCTCCCGCGGCCACGCCACGTGCACGGCGCGACGACGTCCGGCCCACGGCTGCGCCGCCCCCTGCTACGCGGCCAGCCGGATGAGCGCCGGCGTACACCTGGGCGCGGCGGCACGGCTTCCAGGCCGCCGCGCCCTGGCCGGTCACCGAGGCGGAGCATGCGGTGCTGCTGAAGGGCCCCTGGTTGGTCCGCCCCGCTATCGTGGACCGGACCAAAGGTCGTCGGCCTGTGGTTATCTGCGGATCATGGTGACGGTGGCGGTGTGCTCGGCCTGGCGGGCGTGATCCCAGTCGCCGGTGCAGTAGACGACGAGCTCGGCTATCTGGCCGTCGGCCACCTCGGCGCGCATCATCTCCCGGGCGTACCACTGCTGGCCCTCGTGGTCCCACCGCTCCTCGAACTCGAATACGAACCCGGCCGGGGTCGGATCGGCCCGCCATCGGGCCACCGCGCTCGTCCCGGGGTGACCCTGCTTGCGGACGCCGATCAGGTCCTCGGCGCCCGCGACCTGGATCCGCCAGGTCGGCATGCTCAGGTCGAGGAAGACGTCCGGGCGGAACAGCCCCTCGGGCGCCGTGCCGGTCTCCAGGAAGACGACCATCTTCTCGCTGAGCTCACGCACCACGTCGTCCCTATCGGTGCTCGCCATGTCAGGCCTCGCGCGCCTGGAGATTCTTGCCGATCACGGCCATGCTCTCGGCCAGCAGCCCGGTGGGGCTGAACTCGACCAGCTCGGTCCCGGCGAACAGCAGCGGCAGGTGTTGTCTCCTCCCATCGGGATGGCTGTTACCCCGAGGGCGTGAGATCGGGCCGCACGGTGTCAGATCAGCGTTCACACCGACCAGCGGACTTGCCGGTCGGGATCGTAAACGCAGAACGTCCCGGTGCGCACCGCGCGGGCCAGGTGCCGGCCGAGTTCCGGGTGCGCCGCGCCGATCCGGCGGATCGCGTCCCTGATCCGGGCGGTCACCGCGGTGCGCGCCCGCTCGGCGTCCGAGCCGGCCCGGCGGACCCGGCCGCCCAGGCCGTAAGCCTGGGTCAGCGCCTCGACCAGGGCGTCCCGCTCGGTCGCGATGCGCGCGCTACGCCCGATGTCCGCGGCCGCGTCGGCCTCGGCGGCGGCCTCCTCGAGCT
>JBAUAY010001015.1:0-11949 GCA_049676235.1 Streptosporangiaceae bacterium | reverse complement strand
GCGGTGGCGCGGTTCGCCGGGCACGGCCATCTGCTGATCAGCGAGTGCGGATTCGCCGACGGCGCCCGGTCGCTGCTGCAGGCGCTCACCCTGCGGCTGGCCACCGCCACCAGGCCGGGCACGGTGCGGTTCGCGCTCGCCGATCCGGTGGGGCAGGGCCGGCACCTGAGCGCGTTCCTGCGGCTGCCCGCGCAGATGCGGGTGGGCCCTAACGGGGTCGGGGTCGCGGCTAGCCCCGCCGAGACCGAGGCCCTGCTGACCACGCTGACCAGCCACGTCGTGGAGGTCACCCAGACCCGGCTGACCAACGTCTACGACTCGGTGGAGGCCTACAACGCGGCCACCACCGGAGCCACGGTCCCCTACCACGTCCTGGTCCTGGCCGGCTTCCCGGCGGGCATCAGCGACCGGGCCGCGGAGTTGCTCGGCCGGCTGGCCCGCAACGGGCCCAGGAGCGGCCTGTATATCGTGGCCACGCTGGATCCCGGGCTCCCGATGCCACGCGACTTCGACCTGGCGGCGCTGACCGCGCTGGGCACGACCCTGAGCCTGGACCCGCGCGGCGATCTCACCTGGGATGACCCGGATCTCGGGTTCGGCGTGATCGAGCCCGATCAGATGCCAGGGGCGGCCCGGGCCAACCCGTGGCTAGACGCCGTCGGCGCGGCCGCCGGCTCCGCCTCACGGGACCTTCCCTTCGGCCGGATCGCCATCGCCCCGGCCCAGCGCTGGACTGGGGTCACCACCGACGGCCTGGACGTGCAGATCGGCGTGGACAGCAAGGGCGAGCCGCAGCACTTCGTCATGGGCGTCCGCGGCGTGCACCACGGCCTGGTCGGCGGGGATGTCCGGATGGGCAAGACCAACCTACTGCACGTGCTGATCAGCCAGCTCGCGCTGGCGTACCCGCCAGAGGAGCTCGAGCTCTACCTGCTCGACTTCAAGGAGGTCGAGTTCGACGCTTACCTGACCGAGCGGCTGCCGCAGGCCCGTGCGATCACCTCCCGGACCGACCGCGAGTTCGGGCTGAGCATGCTGCGCCGCTTCCACGACGAGATCGACCGGCGCGCCCGGCTGTGCCGCGAGGCGAAGGTCACCGACCTGCCCGACTACCGCCTGGTGACCGGGCAGGTGCTGCCCCGGGCGCTGGTGATCATGGATGAGTTCCAGGTGCTGTTCAGCGAGGAGGACCGGCTGGCGCGCGAGGCCGGACGGCTGCTGGCGGACATCGCCAAGCGGGGCGCGGCGTTCGGGCTGCACCTGCTGCTGGCCACCCAGTCGCCGGGCGGGCCGCTCGCGGCCTACCTGCGGCCCGTCTACGAGCAGATGGCGTTGCGGATCGCCCTGGGCTGCACGCAGCCGAGCGTGTCCCAGGCCATCCTCGGCGAGGGCAACGACGCCGCCACCAGGCTGATCCGGGCCGGGGACGCGATCTACAACGACCGCCGCGGCGAGGGCGCCAACCCGGTCATGCGGATCGCGATGCTGCCCACCAGGGAACGGCTCAAGCTGATCGGGGACATCCGGGCGCTCGGGGCCGGGCAGGAATACCCGCCGCCAGCCAGTTTCGACCCCGACGCGCCCGCGGTCTTCGCCCCCGGGCCGGCCTGGCCCGGCTCGGCCGGCCCGGGGTACGCCGTGCAGGCATGGCTGGGCGAGGCGATCGAGATCAAGCCCCCCACCACGGCGACGTTCGAACGCTACATCCGGTCCAACCTGCTCATCGCGGGCAGCGAGGAACACGGCCACGGCCTGCTCCTGGCCACCCTGCTCAGCGCGGCGGTCCAGTGCTCCCCGGCCCGTGTCGGGTTCACCATCGCCGAGTTCACCCGGCCCTCGTCGCCGTTTCACGGTTTCTTCGCCCCGCTGGAGAACCTGCCGCACGAGGTGCGGATCGCCGACCGCCGAACGGCCGAGGCGGCGCTGGACGATCTCATCGGCGACCTGGACGCCCGGCTGGCCGCCTCCGATGGGGCGGCCGGCCAGCCCGAACGGTTCTTCCTCATCGCCGGGATGCACCGCTGGCATGAGCTGCTGGCCGAGGGCGACTACGGCCGGCCCAGCGAGCTCTCAGCCCGCCTGGTCCGCCTGGCCGACAAGGGACCCGACGCCGGCATCCACGTGGTGGCCTGGACCGACGGCTACGCCACGGCCGAACGCGCGCTGCGGCGGGCGGGCATCGGCTTCTTCGGCCTGCGCGCCGTGCTCCGCGTGCTGTCGCCCGCGGAGAGCGACTCGCTGCTCGGGGTGTCCGCCGCCGCCAGCCTGGACGACGACCGCGCCCTGTACCGGGACACCGAGTGGCCCGCCGAACAGGTAGAGAAGTTCAAGCCGTACTCGATTGCCTCCCTGTCCGCCTTCGCCCAGGAATTCTTCGGGAGACCAGCATGACCGAGCAGGAACGGGCCATGGCCACGTCCCCCTATCTCTCGCTCCGCCAGGCGGTCCGGCCCGCCATCCTCGCCCACTGGCTGCTGGCCGGAGACCAGGAGCGAGCGGGCAAGCTGGCCGCCGAGTGCGAGGATCTGCTCGTCCTCACCAGGGAACTGCTGAAGGCCGCCGGGCGGGCACGCATCCTCGCCGAGCCTGCGCCTTCGGCCGAGATTCCGGATTCGCAGGAGAACGGCGGTGACCGGCACGCGCAGTTCCTCGACGCCTACGCTGACGCTGGGCTGCTGTGGGCGAAGGTGGTGGGGTGCTCGGTGGCCCTGGCTCAGGCCCTGATCGACCGGGGCGAATGGGATGACGTGCGCCGGCTGGCGGACTTCCTGGCCGGAGCCGGGGAAGAAAGCGCCGCCACGGACCTGCGGATACAGCTCGGGAAGGCGGTCTTCCAAACGCATAGTGAACAGCTGCAGGGCATCAGGAACACCATGCCGCCGACCGCAGTCGGGGAAGCCATCAATACGCTGCGGGCGGTTCTGCGCGATGTTCCCGAGGAGTTCCCCGACCGGAACAGGGAGGTCAATCGCTTTCTGGCGCCACTCGCCTCAGCCATCCACGCCATCATGAAGGACCAGGACATCGACATACCGCTCACCAGCAGAGTCGAGCACATCGCCACCGGCGGCGTCGCTAAATACCCGGATATCGTCAAGATAAGCCTCGACGAGCTGGCCGCTGAATTCGAAGGCAGCTGCAGTTGACCCGGCAGGAAATGGAACAGGAGAAACACCCATGGCTGGGGTTATCAACGATATCGAGGCGCTGGCGGAGTTCCGGGCCCACCTGATGCGGTTCAACCATGACCTGGCCGAGAACTTCGCGACCATCCAGAGTCACTGGCGTGAGCTCGGGGAGGTATGGCGGGACGATATGTACCGGCTGTTCGGCGAGGCGCTCGAGGAGGTCACCCCGGGCATCACGCAGTACCTGTCGGCGACCGAAGGCCACGAGGCGCATCTGGCGGCGCTGATCGAGCGGCTTCGCGGCTACTTCGAGACGGGCGCCGGGGCGGGCCTGGGCGTAAGCCGGCCCGAGACGAGCCGCGGGAACGGCTCGCGGACGGAGCGGCGTGACTAGCGTCCACGCTGATATCGACGCCCTGAAGGGGCTGCACGAGGCGCTGGTCCGGTACCGGCACGCCCAGCGGGAGGTGGCCGGCCGAGGCGAGGAGGAGATCAAGGTGGTCCGCGCGTCGCTGGAGGCCAAGGCCAGCCGCCGGCGAGCACAGCTGGAGCAGTGCCAGGCCGAGTTCGGCGCCTGCCAGGAGCGGGCGGCCCAGGCGGCCGCGGACAGTGCGGCCGACGGGCCGGCGGCAGGCGACGACCCGGTGGACTGTTCGGGTTACGCCCGGGCGGTCGAACAGTGCGGGGAACAGCTGGAGCAGATCCGCCGCTGGCAGCAGCGGATCGATGCCGAAGCCAGCGAGTTCGGCGGCACCGCCAGCCGGTTCGGCGATCTGCTGGAGAACGACCTGCCCCGCACCGAGGAGCACCTGCTGGCCCTGATCAGGAGCCTGGAGGCCGCCCGCCGCGTCCAGGCTCCCGGCGGCTGATCCGGCATGGTGACCCGACGATGGTGACCCGGCCGGACCGGGACGGCGATCAGCAGCTCCGCCTGCTCGACGACGCCTGGGACAAGGCCTCGCAGCACTGGCACGACGGCATGGCTCGCCGGTTCGAGGGCGGCCACTGGACGCCGCTGCTCCGCGAATCCCACAGCTACCTGGAAGGCCTGCGCAAGCTGATGGACATGCTGGAAGCCGCCGAACGCGACACCGAGGGCTGACCGGTTCTATGGCGGGCCGGGCCTTCAGCCGGGCGAGACCAGCGCGCTCAGGCAGGCGGCCGGGTCTACCGCCGCCAGGACCAGGCCGTCGAAGGCGGACCGCTCGGCCGACACGCTGAGCACCTGCGGGCGCAGCGGCTTACCTGTCGCGCGGTCGACGGTGCTGACCCGGCCGGTGAACGCGACGGCCCGCACCACCTCAGGCGGGGTAGCGCTGAAAATCTCGTACAGCGTGCGAAGCGCGACGCAGGATACGAGCCGTTCGTGGCACTGGCTGATCTCGCTGTCCTGACGCGGCAGCGGCTCGATGACGTCACGCGCCTTGACGTAACGGTACGCACGCTCCTCGGGTACGACGCGGCGCGGCGGAAGCTCGAAGTCCACCGCGACCTCTCGGTGCTCCGGCCGGTAGGCCACCTGGTACTCGCGGGGAAAGCCGTCCGGGTATTTCGAAGCCCGCAGGACGCAGTCGACGAACCACTGCACCGCCTCGGTGTCGCCGGCCGCGAACGCCGATCGGCGGCTGGTAACGTACGCGTTCCGCGCCACCGCTCTCGCACGCTCCTCGGTGACTTTCCGGTCGTACCGGGCCTTGGCTACGGCAAGCGCCCGCCGCCGCTCGGATTCCTGGCGCTGGTGTTCCGCCTGAGCGGCCTCGAAGCGAGCTTGCGCCTCGACCATCTGGCGGGCCTGGCCCAGGGCAACGCCCAGGAAGCGGCGCAGCCCGGCCGCCGGGACGGGCGCGAAATAGTTCCAGTCCGGCGCGGGAAGAGCGGGCCCCAGCGGGCCGGGATCGAAGTCAGGTGTCCGCGGAGCGGCCATGAGCAGATCGAAGCTCAGCGGCCGGAGCGGCAGGACACTCGTCAGGACCTCATCGAGCGCCTTCAGCCGCTCCTGCACCGCAGCGGTCTGTTCGTCCGCCGCCTGCTGCTGAGACTCACGATGCTCCTGCTGGCGGAGCCGTTCCTGCTCGCCTCCTCGCTGCCGTCGCTCTCGCGCCAGCCGGTCATCTTCGCGCCGCTGCGCGGCCAGGCGTTGCTCCAACGCCGCGAGGTTCCCGCTCCGGGCCATAACTCCCCTGGTCTGTTGGTCTGCGTTCGGTCAACTACGCAATGACGATAACCGGGGCCGCGGAGCGAGAAAAGCCCGGACCGCCGCTACCGCACGTCGGCTGGGTCCGGGTCGTAGCGGTGGTAGAGCGCGGCCATCGTGCCGTCTGGGTCGAGCCTGCCCAAGATGGCGTCCGTGATGCCGGTGAGCTGGCGGACCTGTTCGGGGGTCAGCGCGTCGATGACGTGCTGCCGGACGTTGGCGACGTGGCCCGGCGCGGTGCGGAGCACCTTGTCCCAGCCGGCCGGCGTCAGCCGGACGTTGGTGGCCCGGGCGTCCTGCGGGCACGGGAAACGTTCCACCAGGCCCCGGTCCTCCAGCCGGCGGATCACGTGGGAGAGCCGGGGCAAGGTGGCGTTGGTCTGCGCGGCCAGGGATGTCATCCGCAGCGTCCGCTGCGGCGCCTCCGACAGCATCGCGAGAGCGTAGTAGTCGAAATGCGTCAGCTCCGCGTCGCCACGCAGCTGGGAGTCGAGCACTGCGGGCAGCAACTCCAGCACCGCAGCCAAGCGCACCCAGGCCGCCAGCTCCTCGTCGTTCAGCCATTGCGTGTCCACTGTTCCATCATCCCAGCAAATAGTTGTCACTACAACTAACCGCATGATACCTTGATGGTTGTAGCGACAACTAATCCCGAGGAGCCCGCATGACATCCCCCGGAGCCAGCGCCACCGCAGCCGCCGACGGCCGCATTCCCGCTCAGCACCCGTTCGCCGCGCACCTGCGCCGGGCCGCTGTCGCTGAGCGAGCCGCCGCACACCGCCTGTGGACTCCCGAAGACGGGCCGCTGCCCAGCCTGTACATCAGCCACGGCGCCCCGATGCTGTTCGAGATGGCGGACTGGATGACCGAGCTGCACTCCTGGTCCCGGGCGCTGCCCAGGCCGACGGCCATCCTCATCGTCTCGGCGCACTGGGAGTCCGCTCCGCTCAGCATCAGCAGCAGCCAGCCGCGCGAACTCGTCTACGACTTCGGCGGCTTCGACCCGATGTACTACCAGATGCGGTACGACACCCCGGCCGCCACCGAACTCGCCCAGCAGGTCGCCAGGCTCATGCCCGACACCGAGCCGGTGCACGAGCACCGCAGCCGCGGCCTGGACCACGGAGCGTGGGTGCCGCTGAAGATCATGTACCCGGACGCCGACATCCCGGTCCTGCAACTCAGCATGCCGACCCATAACCCCGAGCGGTTGCTGGACCTGGGCCGGCGCCTGCGGCCGCTGCGCGAGGCCGGGGTCCTCGTGATCGGCTCGGGTTACATGACCCACGGCCTTCCGTTCATCGACTGGAGCAACCTCGACTGGGTGCCGGGCTGGTCCTCGGACTTCGATTCGTGGGCGGCAGACGCGCTGGCCCGCGGCGACGTGGACGAACTCGCAGACTTCCGTACCCGCGCACCCGGCATGCCGTACGCACACCCCACCGTGGAGCACTTCACGCCGCTGTTTGTCACGCTCGGCGCCGCCACCGACCCGACCGCACCGCCGGCCACGACCATCGACGGCTACGCTCTCGGCCTGGCGAAGCGGTCGCTCCAAGCGGCCTGAGCATTCCTGTGTTCGCGCGGCGTTTCACGGCGCACTACGGGTTCACCGCCACCCGCCTACCGGGGCCGCTTCGCCATCCACCTGACGCCCTTCGCGGAGGGCTGGACGACGCGGGCCGCGGCGGCGGTCGTGGCCGACTGACCTGCCGTTTGGGGCACGGCCCAAGATCTGGCGGACCGAATGGTTGCCCACGCCATTGCTTCGGCCAGTACCGCTATGCCAGCGTCGGCGGTGCGGACCTGCCCTTAACTCAGGAGGATGCGATGGACGGGAACGGCCCTGCTGGCCAAGGGGGAACGCCCCCAGCGGCTAGGTTCCCGCTTCCGTCGGAGATCGCTGACGCGCCGGGGGCTGAGGGCTGGCGGTCCATGTACCCCTATTTCACGCGGTTCCAGCCGGAGGACGACAAGCGCTTCTGGTTCTACAACTCCATGCACTTCCCCGAGCCGATGCCAGCCTTCGACACGATCACCGCCGAGATCCCGTACAGCGCGATCGGAGCCAACACCGCCCGCGTGTTCGTCTTCCCGACCACGCTCGGCATCGAGCACCGCATCGTCAACGGGCGGGTCTACATCACCGCTAACCCGGTCACCGATCCCGAGGAGATTGGCCGCCGGGCGGCGATCTTCGGCGAGCGGGCCGGCTATTACTTCGAGAACTGGGACACGCTCTATCAGGGCTGGAAGGTACGCATCAAGGGCCTGATCGACGAGATCGCGTCGGTCAGCGTGCCCGAACTGCCGGAATTCGACGACGCCGCGGTCGTCACCGGATCGACCGGTATAGCGCAGAACCACTACGTGCGGCAGAATTTCCACCGGTGCCTGGACCTGTTCTCGGTCATGTGGCACCACCACACCGAGTTCCTGATGCTCGGCTACGGCGCCTACGTGGTGTTCTTCCAGTTCTGCAAGCAGGCCTTCCCGGAGATCAGCGATCAGACGGTGGCCCGCATGGTGGCCGGCATCGACGTGATCATGTACCGGCCCGACGACGAACTCCGCAACCTGGCCCGGGTAGCCGTCGAGGCCGGGGTGGACGACCTGTTCACCGAGGGATGCTCGCCGTCGCAGGTGCTGGCGGCGCTGGCCGACCGCGGCGAAGGCGGCAAGACCTGGCTGGCCGCCCTCGAGCAGGCGCGCGAGCCCTGGTTCAACGTGTCCACCGGCGACGGCTTCTACCACCACCACCGCAGCTGGTCCGACGACCTGACCGTCCCGTTCGCCGCGCTCCCCCGGTACGTGGCCCAGGTCCGCGACGGCCTGCTCGCCAACCGGCCCACCGAGGCGCTGCGGGCCGAACGGGAACGGATCGCGGCCGAGTACCGGGACCTGCTCGGCACCGAGGAGGAACAGGCCGCGTTCGACCAGATGCTCGGCCTGTGCCGGGTGGTGTTCCCGTACGTGGAGGACCACAAGTTCTACTGCGAGCACTGGTTCACCACGCTGTTCTTCGGCAAGATCCGCGAGTTCGGCGCGCTGCTGGCGCGCTTCGGGGTGCTCGCCGAGGCCGAGGACGTGTTCCAGCTGCACCATACCGAGGTCGACCAGGCGCTGTCGGACGTGATGCTGGCCTGGGCCGCGGGCAGCCCGCCGCTCGGCGCGGGCCACTTCCAGCCCATCGTGGCCGAACGCAAGCAGATGCTGGAAGCCCTGCGCGCCTGGTCGCCGCCGCCCGCCCTCGGCCCGGTCCCCGAAGCCCTTAACGACCCGGCCGTGCACATGCTCTGGGGCGTCACCCAGCAGACGATCGAGGCCTGGCTGCGGCCCGGCGGCGAAATCCGCGGCTGCGGCGCCTCCTCCGGCATCGTCGAGGGGCCCGCCCGGGTGCTGACCGACGTCAACCAGATCGGTGAGGTCCGCGAGGGCGAGATCCTGGTCTGCCCGGTGACCGCGCCGAGCTGGGCGCCGGTGTTCGGCAAGATCAAGGCGACGGTCTCGGACATCGGCGGCTCGATGTCGCACGCGGCGATCGTCGCGCGGGAGTACGGCATGCCGGCCGTGGTCGGTACCGGCGACGCGACCAAGCGGATCAGCACCGGCCAGCGGATACGCGTCGACGGCGACCGCGGGATCGTCCAGGTCATCGGATGATCCGCGGGGGAGACGATCAGCCGCGCTTCGTTCTGGGCCTGGCCGACGTGGGCGCCGCGGACGCGGCCCGGGCCGGCGGCAAGGCGGCGGCCCTGGGCGAGCTGACCCGCGCCGGGATACCCATCCCCCGCGGCTACGTGATCACCGTGACGGCGTTCAACCTGGTCATGGCGGCGCTAGATCCATCAGGCGCGATCCGCGGCGCGCTCGGGGAGCTGCCCGCCGACGATCTTGCGGCCATCGCGCGCGCCGCCGCCGATCTCCGTGCCCGGATCACGGCGGCGCCGCTGCCGCCCGAGGTGGCGGCTGAGATCACCGCTGCCTATCAGCGCCTCGATGCTCAGCGGCAGGATGGCCGGACGGCGGTGGCCGTCAGGTCGAGCGCCACCATGGAGGACAGCCCGGAGGCCAGCTTCGCCGGGCTGCAGGACAGCTACCTGGCGATCCGTGGCGCCGACGCCGTGCTCGACCGGGTGCGCTCGTGCTGGGCCAGCCTGTACAACGACGAGTCGGTCAGCTACCGGCGCCGCCGGGGCGCGGGCGAAGGTGGCCTGGCCATGGCCGTCGTCCTCCAGCGCATGGTCAGCCCGCGCGCGGCCGGGGTGATGTTCACCCGGAGCCCGGTCACCGGCGACCGCTCGGTGGTGGCCATCGAGGGAACCTGGGGCCTCGGCTCGGCCCTGGTGGCGGGCGAGGTGACGCCGGACAGCTTCACGATAAGCAAGGTGACCGGTGAGATCACCGGGCGGCGGGTCAGTGCCAAGCTGCGGGCGCATTCATTTGTGCCGAACGGCCAGGGGATCTCCGCCCAGCCCATGCCCACTGCCTTGCGACGGTCGCCCTGCCTGACCGACGACGAGGCCCGCGCGCTCGCCCTGGTCGGCCGGCGGGTCGAGGAGCATTACGGCGTGCCCCAGGACATCGAATGGGCGCTGCTCGGCGACAGCCCGGGTTGCCCCGCCTTGCACGGCGACCCCGCGGACCGCATCGTGCTGCTGCAAAGCCGCCCGGAGACGGTCTGGGCGGCCCGCGAGCGCCCGCCGGTCGCGACCCCGAAGCCCCGGCCCAGCGACCACGTGCTCGCCCGGTTCAGGACGGCCCTGTGATGGAACCACTGTGATGGAAGCACTGTGATGGAACCACTGTGATGGAAGCACTGTGATGGACCTGACCGATGCCGACGTCACGGACATACTCGCGCTGCTCGACTCGCTGCCCTACGACGAGCTGGACCTGGAGACCTCGCGGTTCCGGCTCACCCTCCGCCGCACCCCCCACGGCTGGACCCAGTCCACCCAAGCCCTGTCCGCACCAGCCCCCGTCTCCCCCGCCCCGGCGCCCCCACCAGTCCCTGCGGCCCCGGCGGCAGCCGGCTCGATGGAACATCGAACCGGTCATAGCCGGCTCGATGGAACATCGAGCCGGCGAGATGGGGACGGCGACGAGGCTGGAGAGGCGCTTGTTGCGGTACGGGCGCCGCTGCCGGGCACGTTTTACCGGGCGCCGCGGCCAGGAGCGGCGCCGTTCGTGGAAGTCGGCGGCCAGGTCAGCGCGGACACCGTGATCGGGATCGTGGAGACCATGAAGCTGATGAACTCGGTACACGCGGGCGTGGCCGGCACGGTCGCCGAGTTCTGCGTGCAGAACGCCGAGTTCGCCGCGCACGGGGCCACGCTGCTGCGCATCAGGGCCGATCAGTGATCCTGCGGCGGGTGCTGGTCGCTAATCGCGGCGAGATCGCCGTCCGCGTGCTGCGCACCTGCCAGCGGCTCGGCATCGAGACCGTGCTGGCGGTTTCGGACGCCGACGCGGACTCGGTACCGGCCCGGTTGGCCGACCACACAATCCGGATCGGGCCCGTGAGCGCGGCCGAGAGTTACCTCAGTGTGGAAGCGGTCGTCGCGGCCGCGGACGCGGCCGGAGCGGACGCGATCCACCCGGGCTACGGCTTCCTGTCGGAGAACCCGCGGCTCGCGCGGGCGTGCGAGGCGGCGGGCATCGTGTTCATCGGGCCGAGCGCGGACGTGCTCAAGGCGGCCGGAGACAAGCTCGCGGCGCGGAACCACGCGGTGGCGGCGGGACTCCCGGTGCTGCCGGGCGGGTTGGTGGCCGCGGACGCGGGCGGGCTGGCCCCCGCCGCGGACGCGGCCAAGCTAGCAGAGCGGATCGGGTATCCGGTGCTGGTCAAGGCGGCGGGAGGCGGCGGCGGGCGGGGACTGCGGGTGGTCAGCGATCCCGGCCGGCTCGCCGAAGAGGTCGCGGTGGCCAGCGCCGAGGCGCAGGCGGCCTTCTCCGATCCGCGGGTGTACCTGGAGCGGTACGTCTCCCCGGCGCGGCACGTCGAGGTGCAGCTGCTGGGCGACGGGGAGAACGTGATCCACCTCGGCGACCGGGACTGCTCGGTGCAGCGGCGGTATCAAAAGCTCATCGAGGAGGCACCGGCGCCGCGGCTCGGCGAGACGCTGCGGGTCGGCATGCGGGCGGCGGCGGTCGCCCTCGGCCTGCACCTGAAGTACCAGGGCCTGGGCACCGTCGAATTCCTGGTGGACGCCGAACGGGCCGCGTTCTGGTTCCTCGAGGTGAACGCGCGCATTCAGGTGGAGCACCCGGTGACCGAGGCGGTCACCGGGCTCGACCTGGTGGCGGAGCAGATCGCGATCGCGGAGGGGCGCGGGCTCCGGCTGGCCCAGGCCGATGTCTGCCTGCGCGGCCACGCGATCGAGTGCCGGATCAACGCGGAAGACCCGGTGGCCGGGTTCCGGCCCAGCCCGGGCACCGTGACCAGCGCGGTCTTCCCGGCCGGGCCGGGTATCCGGGTCGACACGCACATTCAGGCGGGCTCGGCGGTGCCGCCGCAGTACGACAGCCTGCTGGCCAAGCTCATCGTCAGCGGCCCCAGCCGGGCGCAGGCGCTGGCCCGGCTGCGCGGCGCGCTGGCCCGGTGCGAGCTCAGCGGGGTGGCGA
>JBAUAY010001014.1:0-1977 GCA_049676235.1 Streptosporangiaceae bacterium | reverse complement strand
GGTCGGCTGCAGGGCCTCGAGCCCGCGCTCGGTCCACTGGATCTGGTTCGGGAGCGCGGGCGGATCCGGCAGGGACACGCCCAGCACCCAGGGGTGGGCTTCGAGCCTGGAGCGCGCGGCGTAGGCCCAGGCTGACAGCCGGTCACGCCAGCGCGCCTGGCCGTAGGCCGGGAAGTCCGGCGGTCCGATGGCCTCGTCGATCATGAGCGCGAGCAGCTCGTCCTTGGCCTGAACGTAGCGGTACAGGCCCATCGAGGTCATGCCGAGCCGCGCTCCGACGCTTCGCATGGACACGCGGCCGAGGCCGCCCTGGTCAGCCAGCTCGACGCCGGCCGCGGCGATCGCGCGCAGGTGCAGGCTGCGCCGGGGCCCGGGCCGCCTGCCGTCGTCACCGTGCCAGGCCAGGTCCACGTAATCCGGAATGCCCATGGCGGTATGCCCATCGGGGTGTCCTACCGGGCTCGCCATACTGCTTGCAGTGTACACAGTCGGAAGCCTACAATCTGCTTACAGTGGTATCAGTTTCCGATGTAAGTGGATAAGACCAGGGGGCTCGGTGCGCAACAAGGACGTGCTCATCTCGGGGGCCGGCGTGGCCGGGCAGGCGCTGGCCTACTGGCTGCGGCGGCTCGGCTTCACCCCGGTCGTGGTGGAGCGGGCGCCCGCGCCGCGCGACGGCGGCCAGGCCGTCGACCTGCGCGGGGCGGCGATTGAAGTGGCCAGGCGGACGGGAATCCTGGATACGGTCCGGGCAGCGCGCACCGGCACCCGCGGGATGTCCTACGTGAGCTCCGCCGGGAAGCGGCTGGCCAGCCTCAACGGCGCGTTCGGGGTCATCGACCCGCAGGACGTCGAGATCGTCCGCGGTGACCTGGTGAGCATCCTGTACGAGGCCACCAGGAATGACGTCGAGTACATCTTCGACGACTCGATCTCGAGCCTGACCGACGCCGCGGACGGCGTCACGGTGACCTTCGAGCGGTCGGCACCGCGCACGTTCCATCTCGTGACGGGTGCCGACGGGCTGCATTCCCGGGTACGCGGCCTGGCCTTTGGCCCGGAGTCGCGGTTCATCGGTCATCTGGGCCTGTACCTCTCGGTGTTCACCATCCCCAACGACCTGGAGCTGGATCACTGGCAGCTCATCTACGTCACCCCCGGCAAGTCGGTGACCGTCACCAGCGCGCGAGGCAATCGCGAGGCGCGGGCAATCTTCTTCTTCGCCTCCGGGCCGCTCGAGGTCGACTACCGTGACCGCGGCCAGCAGCAGAAACTCCTCGCAGCCGCGTTCGCCGGGGAGGGCTGGGAGGTGCCCGGGCTGCTCACGGCCATGCGGGAGGCCCCGGATTTCTACTTTGACTCCGTTAGCCAGGTCCGCATGGGCAGCTGGTCGGCCGGGCGGGTCACGCTCGCCGGCGACGCCGGCTACTGCCCGTCGCCGCTGTCCGGCCAGGGAAGCAGCCTCGCCCTGGTCGGGGCCTACGTCCTGGCTAGCGAGCTGGGCGCCGCGGATGGCGACTATCGTGACGCCTTCGCGCGCTACCAGCAGCGCATGCACGATTTCGTCGCGCGCAACCAGCAGATAGCCACCGGCAACGCCAAGCGGTTCACGCCCGCTAGCCGCCGGCAGATCTGGCTGCAAAAGCAGGGCATCAGGGCCCTGCCGTACATGCCCGGCAAGAACTGGGTCCTCAGCCTGGCCACCAAAGGCGTCAAAGAGGCCGCCAACGCCATCACGCTGCCCAGCCCGGGTCAGTACTAACGAGGCCGCCGCACCCGGGCCAGACCGCGAATCGGGCAAGCGGCGTGCTGGCGGCGTCTCCGTCGTGTGGTGTCGGCAAGCTGACAGTGGTGGTGTCGGGTGGGTGACTGACGGTCGCCTTGCGGGCTGGGCATGCTGGCGGCAGCCGGTCATTGCGGGACCGGGAACCGCGAGGAGACCACGATGCAGTCAGCCCTGCACTACGACCTGATGCA
>JBAUAY010001013.1:0-5183 GCA_049676235.1 Streptosporangiaceae bacterium | reverse complement strand
CTCTTCGCCTAACCGGCCAGGCCCACGTCCGATCAGATCAGACCCCAGCCTTTCCTGGTCTCTATGCGGTGAGCGGCGTTGCCTGTGCCAGCAGGCGGTTGGCGTCGGTGAGGACGGGGTTGGCACCGAGTGAGGCGAAGATATCTCGCGCCGCGCGCAGCGGCTCGTTGGCCTCGGTCGACCGATCGAGGCCAAGGAGGCAGCGGCCCTGCCCCAGCAGCGCCTGCGCCTGTTCCCACGGCACCTCGAATCGCTTCCACCGATCGGCAGCGTCGGCAAACAAGCCCGCGGCTTCAGCGTGCTTGCCGTGCTGCTCGGCGAGCAGTGCGCGGGCGGTCACTATCACGTGCTGATCGAGCTGATACACCGGTTTCAGCCCGTCGGCGAGTCGCGCCCCGAGATCCGCGTCACCCACCGCGATCGCCACCCGCACCAGGTCGGGGAGGCTCCGCAGGTAGTCCAACGTGTGCCGGACGTCGGGTACTTGTTCGAGTTCGGTCAGCAGGGCGGCGACGCCGCGAGCTTCCCCGACAGCAGTCCGGGTTATTGCCGCGAGCGCGAGAAGCCCGCCCAGGTACTGTGGTTCGCCCAACTCCCGTGCCCTCGCTACCGCCTGCTGGATCCAGCCCATCAGGCCGGTCTCGGAGAGCTCGCCGCGCCGGGCCAGCATTCGAGCTTCAGCTGAGCGCAGGTCGACTTGGCCCATCCAGTCCTCGGTGGCTACATACCCGAGGGCCGTTGCCATGAGGGTCCGGGCCCGTTCGATCAGGCCTAGGTCGGCCAGTGCCTCAACGGCAATACCCTCGAGCAGCGGCACCCACTCCGCGATCCCATGCCGCTGGGCAAAGGCGGCGCCCCGTTGGGCCAGCTCCCATGCTGCTCGTGGTCCCTCGGCCCGGAGGAGGGACACCGCAAGGTTCATGTAGAGGACGGCGGCCTCGCGTCCAAGGCCCTGAGCGGTAGCGGCCTCCAGCGCGCGGCGCATGTCCTCAAGTCCTGCCGCTTGGCCGAGTGCGAACCGGGCGCAGCCCCGGAACCCGAGCGCCCGCGCAGGCACTGGGAGGCCTAGGTCAGCGGCGAGCTCCACCGCCCGCTCGGCGAGTGCGGCCGCCGGCGCGTGCTGGTCGGACAGAAACCTGGCCGCGGCCCGGCCGGCCAGGGCTTCCGCTAGCTCGGGAGAGGGGCCAAGTGGCTCCAGCATCTTTAGCGCCGCGTCCGCGACATCCGGGTACCGGCGGTCGCCGAGCCGGTGCAGGAGCATCGAGTACCGGCTGGTCGCTATGGCAGCCCCACGGACATCTCCATTGGCTAGGTACGCCTCGATCGCCTGCTCGAATGCCGCTGCCGCTTCGCGGAACCGGGCCCGCAGGCGCAGCGCCTCGCCGTGGCGGGCCAGCAATTCGGCGCGGCCGGGGTGATCGGGCCCGGTCATGGCAAAAGCCTTGGCGTAGTGGCGTTCAGCCGCCTCCATGTCAATTCCCATGGCCCGGTCCCCGGCCAGCATCAGGTAGCGAGCCGTGCTGATGGCAAGCTCGCCGGCCAGCGGATCCTTGGCCGCCTGTGCGAGTTCCAGGGCAGTGGTGTAGTGGGCGGCCAGAATCTCGGCGTGGTCGCCGGTCCGCTCCCCGGCCATCCGTTCGATCCAGGCCGCCGCCCGGCAGTGGCGCTGGGCGCGCTCGGACCGCGGAATCTGCGCATAGCAGACATCACGGATCAGCGCATGAGCGAAGGAGTATTCGGCCTGGCCTGCCATCGACGAATGCCGCGCCGGGCGCACCAGCTCCTTGCGCGCCAGCTCGTGCAGCACAGCTCGCACTTCGTGTTGATCTTGGTTGCCCATCTCCGCGACAGCGCCGGCCCAGAACACCTTGCCAACTACCGCGGCGTCTTGCAGCATCCGCTTGCGCGCTGGGCTAAGGGTGTCGAGCCGTGCCGCGATCAGCCCGTGCACGGTCGGCGGCAACGCGATCTCCGCATCGGTGTCGATGCTCCACCCGCCGCCCGCGCGCTGCATGATCTCCTGGTCTTTGAGCAGCCGCACGAACTCTTCCGCGTACAGCGGGTTGCCGTCCGCACGAACCATGATGGCCTGCTGCACCTCGGCTGGTAGCACTACCGTGCCTAGCAGGTTAGAGATCAGCCGCGCGGTCTCTGCTGCGGTCAGCGCCCGCAGGTTCACCTTGGCCACGTTGCGTGCCGAGGCCGCCCACCCCGCCGCCCGCTCAAACAGTTCCGGGCGGGCTGTACCCACGAGCAGCAGCGGGACTCCCTCGGCGTACTCGGCCAGCTGTTCCACAAACCCCAGCAGTGCCTCTTCGGCCCAGTGCAGATCCTCAAATACCAGCACCGACGGACGGGTCTCGGCCAGTAGCTCCACAAACGCCCGCCACGCCGCAAAGTTCTCCTCCCGGGCCGCTTCCGGGGCTGGCAGTCCGGCCAAGGGTCGCAGCCGCGCCCTGAGCCACGGCGCGTCCGGCGCGTCCTCGGGGATCACCGCGTCGATCTTTGCGGCGGCCGCCTCCGGCGA
Organism: Streptosporangiaceae bacterium; assembly: GCA_049676235.1. Taxonomy (GTDB): domain Bacteria; phylum Actinomycetota; class Actinomycetes; order Streptosporangiales; family Streptosporangiaceae; genus Palsa-504. Next base: position 2,656 of record JBAUAY010001013.1, on the reverse strand, counting down.
GTCGGTTTCCAAGATCCCCGCCTCTGCCTTGACAATCTCCCCCAGCGCCCAGAACGTGATCCCGTCTCCGTAGGGTAGGCACCGGCCCTGGCGCCAGCGGACCGGCTCCGGCCACGAGTCAACAAACGAGCCCAGCTCGGCCACCAGCCGTGACTTGCCTACCCCCGGCTCACCGGCCACCACCACCAGCTGCACCGTCGATTCCTGCACCGCCTTTTGAAATGCGCCGGTCACAATGCCCAGGTCAATCTGGCGGCCCACCATCGGCGTGGTGAGCGACCGGGTCAGGTCGGTACCGAACCGGGCCCGCGGTGCCAGGGCCCGAAACACCGCCACTGGGTCGGCCTTGCCCTTCAGCACTACCGGCGCCAGCGCCTGGTAGTCGAACACCTGGCGGGTCGCCGCGTACGTCTCCCGCCCCACCAGCACCCCGCCCACCGGTGCCGCCCCCTGCAAGCGCGACGCCGTGTTAACCACATCCCCGGCGATCAGCCCTTCCCCCCGCTCGGGGCGCGCGTCCAGCGTCACCACCGCCTCCCCCGACTCCACCCCGATCCGTACCGCCAAGCTGAGCTCTGCGTCCTCTTCGTTCAGGTCCGCGATCGCCTCCAAGATGCGCAAGGCCGCCCTTACCGCCCGCTCCGGATCATCCTCATGGGCCGTCGGCGCGCCGAACACAGCCATCACCGCGTCGCCGATGAACTTCTCCACGGTCCCCCCGAACCTCTCCACCTCCCGCCGTAGCCGCGCGTGATATGGGCGGATCCGGGCCCGCACATCCTCCGGATCAGCATGATCAGAGGCTGCGGTGAACCCGACCAGATCACAGAACAGGACGGTGACCGTCTTGCGCTCCTCGGCCCGCCGGCCGGCCTCCTGTTCGAGCAGGGTGCCGCACGCCAGGCAAAACCGCGCGATCTCCGGGTTCACCTGCCCACACGCACCGCACACCGCTGCCACCACAGCAGCCTAAACCCGACTGCCAGCAAAAACAGCGGTCGCAGAGCCCGGTAGCAAGGTGACAGTGAATGCCGCGCCAGTCAGCCAGGGCCCGCATAAATTCTCAGGGTTCAGGTGGGAGTGCGTCACCCACCATAGTGGGCCTGCGCCAGCCGATGGCTGGTACGGGCCAGCGGCCCGGTCTTCGTCTCTTTGCGCCAGTTAGGGAACCCCTGGCCGAATTCCTGTCGCTCACGACCTTCAGATTCATATACTACGTAGCCGCCCTTAAGGACGGCGAAAGCCTTATGGAGCAGGCTGAGCTTGTCGAACTGGGAGTTCGCAGGGGCCAGTGGGTCGAACCAGGAGGGGGTCACGAAGTTGGACACCGAGACACCGCTGACCGTATAGCTCGGGGCCTCAACTGGGTCGCACACTTCGAAGCTGTAGGCCGACCCCTTGCCGTCGTTGGCCCACAGGTTGCAGTTAGGGTCGACGAACATCTCCAGCACCTCGTGCGAGAGCACCGTGGAAACGCTCCAGTCACCGGTCATGACCGTCCCGCCGTTATCAAGTTCAGGCTTGGCCGCCACCACACCCCATAGCTTTCCGCCGTGGTCTTCAGTGTGATAACCAAGCACGCCCTTGGGCTGGTCCTGAATTGTGTCCACAATCGCGATGCCATGCGCCGTCGGCGGCACCCCCTTGGGGTCTGTGTAGAAGATGACGGCTGCGGGTGCCCGTTCCCAGAGCGGGGCAGCGTCGAACCGGACCTGGGCGGCGACCGCCTGAGTCATGGTGGCCGCGTCGGCCTCGGAGACCAGGGTGGATTGGTTGACGATGGCTATCAGCATGTATGTCTCCGGGTGTGGGTTTATCTGAGCTTCTTTGGCCAACAGCCCTTTCCGGCACATTTAGCCGCCGTATTCGGATGGGCTGGCGTTCCATGGCCCGATGCTACGCCTGAGCTTGCCCGGGGCAGGTCCTGCCGGGGCGCGATTTTTCCAGCTCACGACGCCATGGGCCGCCACCGGGTGCTAGTCGGCCGGGCCATTTTCCATCAGCATCCCGGCTGTACGCGGGAAGTCGGCGGCACTCACATTGATCACGGGCGTAGCATCGGCCCATGACAACGCCCGAGGAGATCCTCGCCCAGGTCCCGCTGTTCTCGATGCTGCCGAAGAAGGAACTCAACAGGCTCGCGCGCGAGGCGCACGACCGGACGTTTGCCGCTGGTACGGTACTGACCGACGAGCAGGAGACCGGCGTTACCTTCGGCGTCATCGTAGAGGGGCGGGCGGCCGTGAGCGTGCGCGGCCGGCCCGTTCGGACCCTTGGTCCCGGAGACTACTTCGGCGAGATGGCGCTCATTGACCGCTCCTATCGCTCGGCGACGATCACGGCGGAGACCGGGTTGCGCTGCCTGATGTTCGTCGCGTGGGTCTTTCGTCCCTTCGCCATGGAGCATCCCGAGTCGTCCTGGGCCCTGCTGGAGATGATGGTGCAACGTGTCCGTGATGCGGAAAGCCGCTAGGGACGGAAACGTCGGCCGGCGGCGTCTCCGTCGTGTGGTGTCGGCAAGCTGACAGCGGTGGTGTCGGGTGGGTGACTGACGGTCGCCTTGCGGGCTGGGCATGCTGGCGGCAGCCGGTCATTGCGGGACCGGGAACCGCGAGGAGACCACGATGCAGTCAGCCCTGCACTACGACCTGATGCA
>JBAUAY010001012.1:0-2024 GCA_049676235.1 Streptosporangiaceae bacterium | reverse complement strand
GCTCGATGTCGAGCGAGCCGGTCAGCCGGTCCTCGGTGGCCCCGACCGGCAGCTCGGCCAGCGTGACCGGGCGGAGCTCCCGCGCCGCGGCGTCGTGCGGGCCCGCCGGGCAGGCGGGGTCGGGCGCGGCGGGATCGCAGGAGTAAGGACAGCCGGAGACCACGGGTACCGGCGGCAGTAGCGCGGCCAGACCGCGGACCATGGTCGACTTCGCGGTGCCCTTCTCGCCCCGGACCAGGACACCCCCGATGGCCGGCGACACCGCGTTGAGCAGCAGCGCCAGCTTCAGGTCGGTCATCCCGACGATGCCGGCGAACGGATAGGCACTGTGCTTGTTCCCGGCCGTGATCGCCATAGAGCCAGTCTTTCCCGGGTTTCCTCGCCCGAAGTCCGGAACTCGCGGCAGCCGGAGTCTCTGGCTCCCGGGCTAAGACGGTGACCTCGCAGGTCACCCCCGGTCACAGTTGCGGGACAGCCCCGGATTCGCACCGGAGTTCCTCCGCGTTGCTGCCTCAGCACAGCATGGCATACCAGCCGACGCGATGGGGGCTAGGGTGCCAGGCAGGCTGGCCTGCCGGGAGGGCGGGAGTGCCAGGAAGGACAAGAGGGCCAGGAAAGCGAGAGTGTCGTAAGGACGGTGACCGTTTACCCGGGTAGACTGGCTCGGGTTTGCCCCCGGGCCGTACGTTGCCAGCCATTCACCAGGAAACTCTCAGCGCGTCCAGGTAGCGTGTGCGAACGGAAACCGGTAGAACCGGATGGCGAATCAAGCCGTCCGCGAGCAGGCGGATATTAACTGCCAAGGACCCCGCGGCCTGGCACGTAATGACCCGTCACACATATTTCTAGATGCTGAACGGAGCACGCATGGCGAATCGTTCCCGCGTCCTGGTGACCGGCGGCGCCGGCTTCATCGGCCGCAGAGTGGTCCGCGCTTTGCTGGCCGAAGGGCACGAGGTTACCGTGGCCGACCTGCGGGCATTTCCCGACCCGGCGGTACGTTCGGTCATCGGCGACCTGTGCGACCCGGACGTGCCCGCGCGGGCCGTCCGCCCGGGGACCGATGTGATCATCCACCTGGCCGCCATCACCTCGGTGCTGGCTTCGGTGCAGGACCCGGTCAGTACCCACCGGCTTAACGTGGACGCCACCGCCCGGCTGCTCGAACTGGCCCGTGAGAACGAGGTGGAGACCTTCCTGCTCGCGTCGACGAACGCGGTCGTCGGCAGCGGCAGCGCCGCGGGCGAGGTCATCACCGAGCGGACCGTACTCCGCCCGCTCACCCCGTACGGCGCGACCAAGGCGGCGGCCGAGATGCTGCTCGGCAGCTACGCCAACTGCTACGGCATAACCGGTGCGGCGCTGCGGTTCTCCAACGTCTACGGCCCGGGGATGGCCGAGAAGGACAGCTTCATCCCCCGGCTGATGCGTGCCGCCCGCGACGGCGAGGGCGTCCAGGTCCGCGGCGACGGCAGCATGCTCCGCGACGTCGTGCACGTGGACGACATCGTCCAGGGCATCCTGGCGGCCTGGCGGGCCAGGCATAACGGCCCGCTGATCCTCGGCGCCGGCCAGTCGGTCTCGGTCAACGACATGGTGACGACGGCCCGCTTGGTCACCGGCGCCCCCATCCCGGCCGAGCACGTGCCGGTCGGTAACGGCGAGATGCCGGCCGTGGTGCTCGACATCTCGGCGGCGACGGCGCTCGGCTACCAGCCCGCGTACGACCTGGCAGCCGGCATGGCCACGGTCTGGCCGGACTTTGACCCAGAGAACCCAGGGACTCCGGAAGGGACGAAAGCGTGATCTACAGACATCCGCAGGACCAGGTGGTAGACGACGCCGCCGTCAAAGCGTTCGCGGACGCCTACGGCGAGCGCGCCACCAGCCTTCCCCCGGTCGCGATCGTGATCGCCGCCTACAACGAGGCAGGCGCCATCGGCCCGGTCATCCAGGCGCTGCCCGCCGAGGTCTGCGGGCTGGCCACGGCGGCCATCGTGGTCGCCGACGGCTGCGCCGATGAC
>JBAUAY010001011.1:0-1712 GCA_049676235.1 Streptosporangiaceae bacterium | reverse complement strand
GGCCGCCACCCGGCGGCGCGACAGCCTCGCGCCGTTCGGCCTGGTGTGCCTGTTCACCGTGGCCGTGCTGGGCCTGGACGTGATGACCGGATCCCGGCTGCAGCTGGAGACGCCGTTCGGGCTGTCGATGCTCGAGGCCGGCCGGTTCTACGGCATCGGCAACGAGGCGCTCGGCATTTATGGCATCACCGCGCTGTACGCCGCGGCCTGGCTGGCCCAGGTGGCGCGGCGGCGGGTCCCGTCGTCCCGGAGCCTGCCGGTGGTCACGGTCGCGGTAGTGGCGGCCTTCGCGGTGTTCGCCTCCGGCTGGCCGGGGTTCGGCGGCAAGGTGGGCGGCACGATCGCCATGGTGCCGTGCTTCGCGCTGCTGCTCATGATCGTGGCCGGGATCAGGCTGAACTGGCGCCGGGTGCTGCTTGTCCTCGTGAGCGGGCTGGCGCTGTTCGCGGTGTTCGCGCTGATCAACTACTTCGTGCCGATCACCGGCAAGTCCGACATCGGCTCGTTCGCGGGCAGTACGCTGCACGGTCACTCCGGCGGCCTGCTGCTCAGGAAGATCAACTCCAACATCGGCTCGCTCTCGGTCAACGCGTTCAGCCCGCTGAGCCCCATCGTCGTCGTGCTGACCGGGCTGATGCTGTGGCGGCCCGCGTGGTTCGGGCTGAAGACCGCGCCTCGGGCGTATGCGGCCGAGCCGCTGATGCGCCCGGTCCTGGGCGTGCTCTGGCTGCTGCCGGTGCTCGGCTGGTTCGCCGACGACTCCGGCGTGATCGTGCCGGCCGCGGCGCTGCCGTTCGCGCTGCCGCTCGGCATCGCCCTACTCGCGACCGCCGCGTACCAAGATCATCCGGCACGCTATCGTGAGACGACCGTCCCCGTCGCTGGTTCATCCCCGGTAAGCAGAAAGTAGCCCGTGCAATACCAGCTCTCCCGCATTGTGGCCGGGCCGTTCTTGCACACGATCTGGCGGCCGAAGGTGATCGGCGCCGAGCACGTGCCCGCGTCCGGCGGCGCCATCCTGGCCGGCAACCACCTGTCGGTGGTCGATTCGATCTTCTTGCCGCTGATGCTCGACCGGCCGGTGACGTTCTCGGCCAAGGCCGAGTACTTCACCGCCTCCGGACCCGCCGCGCGGCTGTGGGCCGCCTACCTCAAGGCGACCAACCAGCTGCAGATGGACCGGGACGGGCCGCGCGCCGCGCAGGACACGCTCGAGGCGGCGCTGGCTCTGCTGCAGGCGGGGAACCTGTTCGGCATCTACCCCGAAGGCACCAGGTCACCGGACGGGCGGCTGTACCGGGGTCGCCCCGGCGTCGGCTGGCTGGCGCTCAAGTCGGGCCTGCCGGTCATCCCGGTCGCCATGCTCGGCACCAGGCGGGTGCTGCCGCCGGGTCACATGGTGCCGCGGCCGGGGCGGATCGAGGTCAGGATCGGCGCGCCGCTCAAGTTCGGCCCGGAGATCACCGGCGGGCCGCCGGGCAAGGCCAGGCAGCAGATCACTGAGCAGGTGATGAGCCAGATCAGGGAGTTGTCAGGTCAGGAGTACGTGCACATGTTCGCCTCCGACCGCAAGGCCGAACTGGCGGCCGCGGCCCGCGCGACTAACGTGCCCCCGCGCTCCTAGCCCAGCCTCAGCTAGCTCAGCCTCAGCTAGCTCAGCCTCAGCTAGCCCAGCCTCAGCTAGCCCAGCCTCAGCTAGCCCAGCCTGCCTC
>JBAUAY010001010.1:0-9515 GCA_049676235.1 Streptosporangiaceae bacterium | reverse complement strand
CGGGCCTGCATCTGCTCGGTCTTGTCCTGAGCGCGCTGCATGGCCATGCCGATGTCGCCCATCTCCTCGGAGATCCCGCTGACCGCCTCCCCGACGTGGGTCTCTGCCTCTGCCGCGGTGTAGGCAGCCTTGATGGTCTCCTTGCGGGTACGGAACGCCCCCACCTTCGCCTCCAGCCGCTGCGAGGCGAGGGTGAGTTTGTCCTCCTCGGCCTGCAGCGACGCCTGCTGGCCCTGCAGGTCGCTGATCTGGGAGGTTACAGCCGCCCGGCGGATCAGCGCCTCGCGAGCGAGATCCTCGCGTCCCGAGGCGAGCGCCTGCTGCGCCTGGCCCTGCAGCTTGCCGGCCGACAGCTGCAGCTGCGTGAGCTGCAGTTCGACGCGCTTACGGCTGGTCGCCACGTCCGCAACCCCGCGGCGTACCTTGTTCACCATCTCAAGCTGCTGTTCGTAGGAGTAATCGAGCACCTCGCGGGGATCCTCGGCGCGGTCCAGCGCCTTATTCGCCTTCACCCGGAACAGGGCGGCGATACGGCGGCCGATGCTCATCCCGGCCCACTTCCCCTCACTGGCTGGACTCCCTGGCCCGATGGTACGTCCGGGGCAGCAGGCCGGGCAGCACCACAGTGGCTGCCGTCCGCCCCGGCGGCGATCCCGGGCTGGTGCAGACCCGGTCAGCGTGGTGACTACCGGGAGAAGCCTGCCGTGGTGAAATGGACGCGTTCTTGGCCCGCGTCGGCGTACTGTCCTCCCCTACCGGCTCCGCACCGATGATCGGACGATCAGGGGTCGCCCCACGGCTTCGTCGGATTGATAGCGGGGCAGCCACCTGGTGCGGTCGATGGCCTGGTCGATCTGGTCATCGGTGAGTGCGGGCGCGACGGCATCGGCTACTGCGGCCCTCGCGACGGCGCCCGCCACGACGGTGGCGATTTCGGCGAGCTGGGCCCGGTCGGGCAGCAGTGTGCCGTGCGGGTCGTGCCGGATCGTGGCGGCCTCGCCGACGGCGGCAGCGGCCGCGGTCATCATGGCGTCGGTGACGCGGGTTGCGTGCACAGCGGTCACGGCCAGGCCGATTCCGGGGAAGATGTAGATGTTGTTGCACTGGGCGGCAGGGATGCTGGCGTCGCCGACCTGCATCGGCGGGAACGGAGATCCGGTGGCGACGAGGGCGCGGCCCTCGGTCCAGTCGGCGAGATCTTGCGGGCGAGCCTCGCTGCAGCTGGTCGGGTTGGACAGCGGCATGATGATCGGTCGCTTCGCGTGCGCGGCCAGGCGGCGCACCACCTGTTCGGTGAAGGCCCCGCTCGCGGTCGACAGGCCGATGAGCGCGGTCGGGTGCACGGCGTCGATCACGTCGGTGAGGCCGGCTGGCCGGTCAGGTTCGGTGCTGGGCACGGCGGCCGGCGGCTGGGCGAGACGGCGCTGCGCCGGGCTGAGGTCCGGGCGGTCTGTGGTGAGCAGGCCGTTGACGTCGACCACGTAGATTCTGGCGCGGGCGCCCGGCTCGGACAGGCCGTCGGCCACCATCGACCGTACGATCTGCTCGCAGACTCCGATGCCGGCGGACCCGGCACCGAGCATCACCACAGTCTGGTCGCGCAGCCGCGACCCAGTGGCCGCTGCCCCCGCGAACAGGGCGGCCAGGACTACGGCGGCAGTGCCCTGGATGTCATCGTTGAAGCTGAGCAGCTGATCGCGGTAGCGTTCCAGGACCGGCAGGGCGTGCGGCGTGGCGAAGTCCTCCCATTGCAGCAGCACACCGGGCAGTTCGGCCCGCACGGCCTGGACGAACCGGTCAACGAAGTCGTCGTAGCCGGCGCCGGCGATACGCTGGTGCCGCCAGCCGAGGTACATGGGGTCCTCGAGGAGCCCGGCGTTGTCGGTACCGACGTCCAGCAGCACCGGCAGGGTGCGCGCCGGGTCGATGCCACCCAGCACCGCGTACAGCGACAGCTTGCCGATCGGGATGCCCATGCCGCCGATACCCTGGTCACCCAGGCCCAGAATCCGCTGCCCGTCGGTGACGACGATGACGTCGACCTCCCGCCGGGGCCGGTTACGCAGGATCTCCCCGATACGGTCGCGGTCGGGATAGGCGATGAAGAGGCCGCGCGGACGGCGGTAGATCTCGCTGAAGCGCTGGCAGGCCAGCCCGACCGTCGGAGTGTAAAGGACCGGCAGCATCTCCTCGATGTGGTCGGACACCAGCCGGTAGAACAGCACCTCGTTGGTGTCCTGCAGCGCGCGCAGGTTAATGTGCCGGGCGACGTCCGTGGGCTGCTCCTGGTAGGCCTGGTAGCGGCGGCGCACCTGCTGCTCCAGCGTCTCCACCACGGCCGGCAGCAGGCCACGCAAGCCCAGCGCCGAGCGTTCTTCCTCGGAGAACGCGGTGCCCTTGTTCGTCAGCGGGTCCTCCAGCACCCGCACCCCGGGACCCTGATCGACGCTCATCAGGATTGCGGCGACCAGACCCCGGCCTTCAGGCCGGGGAGGAAACGCCGCTCCACCTCCCTTCGAATGTCAGTGCGATATGATACCTTCACGCTGTCCGCAAGAACCAGACGGGCATCCGCGCCAGCTGGTGCGGAACCGCGGCAGGGCATGCCGCGGCTACGCGGGGAGGCTTCCGGGACGCCGGGCCTGTGAACCGCGAACCGACAGCACGACCGCAAGTCGTGGCTGGAATCCCCGCCCTTCAGGTTGTCACCACGGTCGTTCGGAGTCATCCAGTCAGATCCGTTCGAAGACCGCGGCGATGCCCTGGCCGCCGCCGATGCACATCGTCACCAGCGCGTACCTGCCGCCGGTCCGGCGCAGCTCGTACAGGGCCTTGACGACCAGGATGGCGCCGGTGGCGGCGACCGGGTGGCCGAGGGAGATGCCGCTGCCGTTCGGGTTGGTCCGTTCCGGCGGCAGGCCGAGCTCGCGGGCGACGGCGAGCGCCTGCGAGGCGAACGCCTCGTTCACCTCGAACACGTCGATGTCGTCGACCTTGAGGTCGGCACGCTCGAGCACCTTGTGCACTGCGGGTACCGGCCCGATGCCCATCACGCGCGGCTCGACGCCGGCGTGGCTGTAGGCGACGAGCCTGCCCAGCGGCTGGCAGCCGTGCCGTTCGGCATAGTCCTCGCCGGCCAGGATCACGGCCGCCGCGGCGTCGTTGACACCGGAGGCGTTGCCCGCGGTCACCGTGCCTTCCTTGGCGAAGGCCGGCTTCAGCCTGGCCAGGTCGGCTAGGGTCACGCCGGCCCGGATGTGCTCGTCGGCGTCGACGGTCGTCGTGGTGCCCTTCCGGCCGGGCACCTGGATCGGCATGATCTGCTCGGTGAAATACCCCGCCGCGGCCGCGGCGGCGGCGCGCCGGTGGCTCTCGACGGCCAGCGCGTCCTGGTCTTCCCGGGAGATGTGGTAATCCTCCGCCACGTTCTCCGCGGTGATGGCCATATGACAGCCGTCGAACGGGTCGGTCAGCGCGCCGACCATGGCGTCGATGACGACGCCGTCTCCCATCCGCTGGCCCCATCGCATGCCGGGCAGCCAGTACTGCGCGCGGCTCATCGACTCGGCGCCGCCGGCCACCGCGACGTCGCAGTCGCCGAGCTTGATCGCCTGGGCGGCGGACACGATCGCCTGCAGCCCGCTGCCGCACAGCCGGTTGACGGTGAAGGCCGGGGTCTCCACCGGGAGCCCGCCGTTGACCGCGGCCACCCGGCTCAGGTACATGTCGCGGGTCTCGGTGTGGATCACGTGGCCGAAGACCGCGTGACCGACGTCGGCCGGTGCCACGCCGGCCCGGCGCACCGCCTCGCGCACCACGGTCGCGGCCAGGTCGCAGGGCGGGACGGCGGCCAGGCCGCCGCCGTATTTGCCGATCGCGGTCCGGACGGCGGATAGCACCAATACATTCCTGTCTGATTCCATGATCTCTTTCCTCACATGTCCAGTCCGCCATTGACGGCCCAGATCTGCCCGGTGATGTAGGAGGATGCGTCGGCCGCCAGGAAGGCGACCACCCGGGCGATCTCTTCCGGCGAGCCGAGGCGGCCGACCGGGATCTGGGCCCGGATCCGGTCCATTACCTTGTCCGGGATGGTGGCCATCATGTCGGTGGCGATGTAGCCGGGAGTGACCGCGTTGACGGTGAGCCCGATCCCGTCCCCGACCGGACGCTGGGCCCGGTTGAGCTGGAAGAGGGTCTCCCTGGCCAGCGACTTGGTCAGGCCGAACAGGCCGGACTTGGAGGCGGCGTAGTTGACCTGGCCGATGTTGCCGGTCTCCCCGATGGCCGAGGACATGTTGATGATCCGGCCGGTACCACGCTCGATCATGTGCTCGACCGCGGCCTGGGCCATGAAGAAGGCGCCGGACAGGTTGACCGCGATGACCTTCTGCCAGTCCTCGTCGGTCATCTTGGCCACGGTCCGGTCGATGGTGATGCCGGCGTTGTTCACCAGTATGTCGATCCGGCCGTGCTGGTCTTCCACCTCGTGCAGCACCCGGCGACAGTCATCAGCATTGCCGATGTTGCCCTCGTGCACGGTGATATGGAGGTCCGGATGCTTAGCGGCGGTATCGGCCAGGAACTTCTCCGCGGCCTCGTGATCGTGCCAGAAGCCGGCCGCGATCTCCGCTCCCTGGTCGGCCAGCTCATGGCAGATGGCGGCGCCGATGCCGCGGGTGCCGCCGGTGACCAGCGCCACCCGGCCCTGGACCATGCCTGGTCGAGTCGATCGTGGTTGCTCGTGCCGGTCTGCCGGGGGAGTTGCGGTTGTCATCGCGTGCTTCCTATCTTCGGCGTGCCAGTGAATTCCTTGTCGTCCTGCGCGGTGGCCTGCTGTAGCTTGGCCAGCACGGACGCGTCGCGAAGGGTGGTGGCGTCGCCGGGATTGCGGCCCTCCGCGATATCGCGCAGCAGCCTGCGCATGATCTTGCCGGACCGGGTCTTGGGCACGTCCTCGGCCCAGATGATCCGCTTCGGCCTGGCGAGCTTGCCGATCCGCTCGGCCACGTACTGGCGCAGCGCGTCCTTCAGCGCGGGTTCGGCGGGCGTGCCGGCCCGCAGCGTGACGTAGGCCACGATGGACTGGCCGGTGAGCTCGTCGCTGACCGCGATGACCGCGGCCTCGACGACCACCGGGTGCGCCACCAGCGCCGACTCGACCTCGGCAGTGGACAGCCGGTGACCGGAGACGTTGATGACGTCGTCGATCCGCCCGGTGATCCAGTAGTAACCGTCCTCGTCCCGACGGGCGCCGTCACCCACGAAGTAGTTCCGGGGGCCGAACCGGCTGAAGTAGGTCTGGACGAACCGGTCCGGATCCTTGTAGAGGGTGCGGAGCATGCTGGGCCAGGGCTGGGTTAGCACCAGCACGCCGCTGCCCTGTTCGATCTCCTCACCCGCGTCGTCAAACAGCGCGGCGGACACGCCGGGCAGCGGCCGGGTGGCCGAGCCTGGCTTGGTAGTAGTCAGGCCGGGCAGCGGCGAGATCATGATCGCGCCGGTCTCGGTCTGCCACCAGGTGTCGACAATCGGACAGCGCTCGGCGCCGATGACCGTGTGGTACCACAGCCAGGCCTTGGGGTTGATCGGCTCGCCGACGGAGCCAAGCAGGCGCAGCGAAGAAAGGTCATGCTTGGCGGGGTACTGGGCGCCCCACTTCATGCAGGCGCGGATCGCGGTCGGAGCGGTGTAGAAGATGGAGACGCGGTACCGCTCGATGATGTCCCACCAGATGTCCTTGTCCGGGTAGTCGGGTGCGCCTTCGAACATCACCGACGTGCAGCCGTTGGCCATCGGGCCGTACACGACATAGGAGTGGCCGGTGATCCAGCCGACGTCGGCGGTGCACCAGAAGACGTCACGCTCTGGGTCCAGGTCAAACACCATGGCGGTGGTTGTGGCGACACCGGTCAGGTACCCGCCGGTGGTGTGCACGATGCCCTTCGGCTTGGCCGTGGAGCCCGATGAGTACAGCAGGAACAGCGGGTGCTCGGCTTCCATCGGCTCCGCCGGGCACTGGGGGTCAGCGCTGGACAGCAGGTCGTGGTACCACACGTCACGGCCGGGCCGCATGGGGCACGGTGAGCCCGCAGACCGGACGACGACAATGGTCTGCAGGGTGGCCAGGTCGTTGACGGCATCATCGACGGCTACCTTGACCGGGGCTGTCTTGCCCTTTCGGCGGGCACCGTCGGCGGTGATCAGCGCCTTCGCGGAGGACACCTCGAGCCGCTCCCGCACCGCGGACGGAGAAAATCCGCCGAAGACCACGTTGTGCGGTGCACCGATCCTGGCGCAGGCCAGCATCGCCACGACGACCTCGGGGATCATCGGGAGGTAAATCCCCACCACGTCCCCCTTCTTCACGCCGCGGGCCTTCAGCCCGTTCGCGAGTCGCTGTACGTCGGTGAGCAACTCCGAATAGGTCAGGTCGCGCTGCTCACCCTCCTCGCCGTGCCAGTGGAAGGCCACCCGGTCGCCGTGGCCGGCCTCCACGTGCCGGTCGAGGCAGTTGTACGACACGTTGAGCGTCCCGTCGGCGAACCACCGGTAGAACGGCGGGTTGCTGTCGTCGAGCACCTCAACGAACGGGGTATCCCAGTCCAGCCGCTGCCGGGCCTGGTCGGCCCACCAGGCTAGTGGGTCGGCCGCTGCCTGCTCATACACGGCGGCGTCGGCGACCTTGGCCTGCGCTGCGAACTCGGCCGGCGGCGCGAAGTCCGGTGCCTGGAGCAGCTGTTCGAGTCGCTCTTCTGCTGGGGTTGCTGGCATGAACATTAACGGGCTCCTCGTAGCTAGGTTCGTAACGTTAGGTCACGCCGCATGAGCAGGCACCTGCTATTGGTCCCGCACTTCAGGGTCTTAAGGCCCGTGCATGGTGGGTCCTGCCATAGGCAGGTGACCAAGGTCCCGGGACCTAGGGCCCGGCGACCCTGGGCTGCCCGCCTGGCCTCTGGTCAGCTAGTCGGCACCGCGTACAGCGCGGGGACGTAAGCCCAGCGGCACCGAACTCAGGGAATACCGATGAGCGTGCTTGAACTATCCCGATGGCAATTCGGGATCATCACCGTGTACCTGAGGATGACGAAGCGCTTCGGTACCCACGCCGAGCTCATCCGGTCTGGCGCCACCTGCCGCCGGCAGGCGGGACACCCTGGGAGGCCGGCATGACCTGCACCCTGCACGTGGCCTGGGACGATCAGTTGGCCGGCTACGACTTTGGCCCCGGTCATCCGATGGCGCCGCTCCGGCTCAAGCTGACGATGGAACTCGCCCAGGCCTTCGGCCTCGGCCGCCAGGACGGGGTCTCGATCGAGGTTCCGCCCACGGCCTCCGACGCCGAGCTTGAACTCATCCACGACCCGGCGTATATCGGACTGGTGCGGCTAGCGGGCAGTACGGAACCCCAGGCCTCAGCCAAGCGCGAACTGACCACCCGCGTCCTGGTCATGCACGGACTCGGAACCGAGGACGATCCGGTGTTCCCCGGGATGCATGAGGCATCCGCCATGGTGGCGGGAGCCACGCTGGCCGCGGCCCGGGCCGTCTGGACGTCGGCCGCGCAGCATGGGGTCAGTATCGCCGGCGGCCTGCACCACGCAATGGCCAGGAACGCCAGCGGGTTCTGCATCTACAACGACCCGGCCATCGCGATCGCGTGGCTGCTGGGCCAGGGCGCGGAGCGGATCGCCTACGTCGACGTGGACGCCCATCATGGCGATGGAGTACAGGCGGCGTTCTGGGATGACCCGAGGGTGCTGACGATCGGTCTGCACGAGCACCCGGATACCTTGTTCCCCGGCACCGGGCGAGCCACCGAGATCGGCGGACCGCAGGCCGAGGGGGCCTCGGTCAACGTGGCGCTTCCGGCCGGCACCGGGGACGCCGGCTGGCTGCGGGCCTTTCATGCCGTGGTGCCGCCGCTGCTACGGGAGTTCAGCCCGCAGGTGCTGGTCAGCCAGCACGGCTGCGACTCGCACTGGAGCGATCCGCTGGCCAATCTGGAGCTGACCATCGACGCGCAGCGCGCCGTACACGCCGCGATCCACGCGCTCGCGCACGAGGTGGCCGGCGGCCGCTGGCTGCTCACCGGAGGCGGCGGTTACGAGCACGTCCATGTCGTGCCGAGGACCTGGACCCATCTCCTCTTCGAGGCTGCGGGCCGGCCGATCGACCCGGTGTCACCGACGCCGCGGTCGTGGCGCGAATACGTGTCCCTGGTCACCAGCCAGTCCGCGCCGGAAACGATGACCGAAGGCGGCCAAGGGCACTTCGACTCATTGACCGCCTTCGAGACGGGTTACGACCTGGCCGATCCGGTGGACCAGGCCATCATGGCCACCAGGAAGGCCGTCTTCCCGCTGCACGGACTGATGCCCTGAACACTCAGCTACGGTGCTCAGGGGTCTCCTACTGCAATAAGTTCCTCGGTACCTCGATTCTTGACGCTAGGCTGGGCGGCCCCCCGGCCAACAGAGCCGCCCGGGCCGCTCGCCAGGGACTTTGGTCCTAACCCCTGGGCGGGCTAACTGCCTAGAGTTGACGTGACACACCGCCCTGTCCGGGGCTGCCCGTGCGAGCGTCAGGAGTAAACGGTGACTAATCCGGCGAACGGTTCCACGTCCGGCGACGAGGCCAGGAAGCCGATCGCCGTCTTTCTCCTCGATGACCACGAGATCGTCCGCCGGGGTGTCCGTGATCTGCTGGAGGCCGAGCCGGACATCCGGGTGGTGGGCGAGGCCGGGACCGCGTCCGCGGCGCTGGCCCGCATTCCGGCGCTGCGGCCGGATGTGGCCGTCCTCGACGTGCGGCTGCCGGACGGCGACGGGGTATCGGTGTGCCGGGAGATCCGCTCCCGGATGCCCGAGGTGGCGTGCCTGATGCTGACCTCGTTCGGCGACGACGAGGCGCTGTTCGACGCGATCATGGCGGGCGCGGCGGGATACGTGCTCAAGCAGATCCGCGGTACCGACCTGGTCGGCGCGGTGCGTACGGTGGCCTCCGGCCAGTCGATGCTGGACCCGGGGGCGGCGAGCCAGCTGATGGCCCGGCTGCGGGATCAGTCCGCCAAACGCGATCCGCTGGCTGGGCTCAGCGGGCAGGAGCGCAGGATCCTGGAGCTGATCGGGGAGGGGCTGACCAACCGGCAGATCGGCGAGCGGATGTTCCTGGCGGAGAAGACCGTGAAGAACTATGTATCCGCGCTGTTCGCCAAGCTGGGCATGGAGCGCCGTACCCAGGCGGCCGCCTACGCGGTCCGGGTCTTCGACGATCAGCACGCCGTCAGCGGCGAACGGCACCTAGGGCCCGGCGACTAAGGACTTTGTTCCCTGTTCTAACAGGTCAGTTCTCCGGCATCCTCGCTGCTATGTACTCCGACGGCCCGGCTCCGCAGCAACTGTCCAGGGATGAATGCCTCCAGCTCATGGCATCCGTGTCCATGGGCCGGATCATCTATACCCGGCAGGCGCTGCCGGCGGTTGAGCTCGTCAATTTCGTGCTTGACCATGGGG
>JBAUAY010001009.1:0-4196 GCA_049676235.1 Streptosporangiaceae bacterium | reverse complement strand
GCTCGATCAGCGGCCACCGGGGGACGGTCCCGGGCCGCACCACCGGACGGCGCAGCTTCGACGCCAGCAAGTCGAACACCGGCCCGGCCACCCGCTGCGACCGGCCGGCCCGTTCCCGCATGTCAATGTCGCCCATGCCCGACGATGCCCCCCGCAATGGCCTGCCCCTCCATGATCTTCCCCCGCCACCGATCAGGTCAAGCACGGCAACAGACCCGTCACGAGCAAGCTGGCCTGCTCGCACGCCAGGAAGAGCTGCCGGCTGCGGCCTCGCGTCCGGCGCGGTCCGGTTCATCTTCGGTCGGCCAGCGGGTGACCCGCGCACGGGGCCCTCCGCTCATCCGCTCGGATTACGCCACTCCCGGTCCCGACACCATCGATCCGACCTCACGCCGCCCCGCAGTGGTATCCCTCCAAAGGGATGAAGGCAGGCTTCCACCCGTCGTGCAGGCCAAGGTCCCGCGACCGCTAGACCGCCTGGTTCGCAGTGGAGGCGCTCAGCTTCCGGTAGGCCGGCACCGCCTGCGCATTGACGCTGTGGCCCGAGGGGGACTTTTCGCCCGGCGATCACCGGGAACGGCAGATGTGAGGGGAAGGCGGGCCTTTCATCCCATTCAGGTGATGCATCCGGGCATAGCGGGACACGAGCATGGGGGTTAGCACGGCATCGCTGTCGTCTTAGCCGGCACGGCATGGCACTTCGGCGAGCCACGGCGGTGATCCATGGGCAAGGAGGCTCCCGTGACCTGTCATCCCATCTCTAGCGGCGGTAGCGGCTCATCGGACCCTGCGGCATGTACACGGGCGTCGTGATGAACCCGCGCCTGACCCGAAGGCGGGCCCTTCGCGAAATCGAACGGGACCTGGCTGACTCCGATCCGCGCCTGGATGACCTTTTCTTGTTGTTCACCGGGCTGGCCAGAGGCGCGAAAATATCCGGTGCGGAAAAGATCAGGGCCATGCCTCTCCGACTGCTCGCGCGGCTGGGACCGCAGGCGGACCGTCACCGGGCGGGTGAGGACGGGCGCGCCCAGCCCTGGACTATTTTTTAGGGCCCGGTCATGACGTGCCTGGGCTTGCGCGGGCATCTTCGTAGCTAGCGCAAGCTTCTGATAGCACCGAAGCCACTCGCTGGTCACCGGCGTGAGGACCTAAGCTCCTGGCGTTGTCCCCCATTCGGGCCGGGAAGCGGCCCGAGATGCTTGTCATACGCCACTAGCGCCTCCTGGAGTGTGCGGGGCCCGCGGAGCCACTGGAGCCGGGGCGGGATCTCGGGGTAATCCAGGTACGGATGGTCGCCGCCGCCGGGGCAGATGAGCTCGAACAGGCCGGTGTAGCCGCCTTCGAGGCGGCCGTCCGCGATGCGGGCCGGCTGGCGCCGCAGGAACGCCGTCCGGCCGTGGCCGGGCTGGCCGGCAGGCGGGAGCGTCGCGCTGCCGGGCCCCATCCGCAGCCACGGGTCACGGCGACCATGCGGGTGCGGTGCGCGGACGGCGGCCGGGCGGGGAGCCGGTCCGGTACCTATCGCGATGTCAGGGGCGCCAGGACTGCTCACTCAACTCACCACCAGGCGGTAGTACCGGCCGCTGCCGGGGCCTAGAGCAGCGGCGTCCGCTTGTTGTCAGCGGCTACTGCGGCTCGCGGAGGCTGTGCGGTTTGCCAGCCCGTCAGCGAACTTCCGTGCCTCTGGTGGACTGCTGGTCTGGTAAACGCGCGAGCCGCCGCTCATCGCACTGCACCTGATCCTCCCCAGCGCAAAGCGCCGGGCTGGTCAGCTACACAGTTACTATCGGTCACGCCGGAGGAGGGCGCATCATCCCAGTGGTATGATCCCGGCCCGATGCAGGGAGTTCGGTGGCTCGTTATGACGGCGACCTGCATGACCGCTGGTATGTGAGGGTCCAGTCGCAGTCTGCGCGCTACTGGCGTCGCCCTCGTTTACGACCCAGGTGCACGAGCTCTACGGACGGACCCAAAGCAGGCCGCAGCCGTCACTATCGGCGAGAGCTGTTGCCGCGTTCCTCGTGATGGACGGCGGCGAGCAGCTCGGCGTAAGCGCGGACCAGCGCGGCGCGTTCCAGCGGGAGCAGCGGGCTGTCGGGCAGGCAGCCCGCCCGGACCCACTGATCGGACAGATCCATCGCTTGCACCCGGTGCACTGCGGCTGGCCTGACCGCGGCTTCGGTCTCGCCGAAGAGATAGGAGTACAGGCGGGTCACCGACTCGACTAGCTCGTCGCCAGTTTCCGCGGGATCGGGCGCATGCTGACGCTCCCGGTGCGCCCGCCACCAGTCGACCTCCAGAGCGGCCGCTCGTGCCGGGTCCGCGGGCTCGCCGAAGCGGAGCCTGACCAGCGCGTAAAGCTCGCACATGCAGGCTCTGGCGCCGTCAGGGTCGTTGTCGGGGAACGGAGCCCACAACTGGACAGCGCGAAGCATCAGCCAGGCGCCCTGCAAGGTCCGCACCCAGTCCCGGCCAAAGCCCAGCCGGAACAGCCTGACCGAAGCAGCCAGGACTTGGGTCCAGCGACGCTGATAGTAGCCCACCCACATCCGGTACTCCAGGTCGGCGATACGGAAAGGATCGAATGACCGGACATCGCTCGGCGATCCCACGCTCACCCACCAACCGCCCATGAGCCTCCCCTCCTCTTCCCCATCAAGGGCGTTCCGTTTACCTGGCAAGCGAGGCGAGCAAGCGCACGAGTTCGGCGAAGTCCGCGTCGACGGGCTGCCAGCCCGCCAAGGCCAGGTGCGCCTGACCGGTCATGCCGTCGAGGCCCGTGTCTACGCTTAGGACCCGGCCCGCGGCTTCCTGCCGATCGGGAAAGGTCCTCGCGCTGCGCGAGCCGACCCTACCGTACGTGCGCGTGGACTCTGGCCTGGCCGAGGGCATGGTCGTGAGCAGCGCCCACGATCCGTGATGGCCCAGGGTGCCTTCGTGGTGGGCCATTGCGACTGCGAATGCCCGTCGGTGTACCTGGCCCCGAACCCGGTGCTCCACCTGCGTGTGGCCCACGCCGCGTATTCCATCGAGGTCGGCCGCCGCTTTACCCGGGGTCCGGTCGGGATTGGCGGGCGCTACCCCGGCTGGTCGCGCCGGCGTGTCAGGTAGGCAATCTCGGCGGTGTTGCCCGCCAACTCGATGGCTTTGTCGTACGCCGCGCGGGATTCCTGGCTGCGGCCCAGCCGGCGCAGCAAGTCGGCGCGGGTCACATGGTAGGCGTGATAGTCGGCCAGCTTGTCCTCGAGACGGTCGACGGCCGCCATTGCCACCTCCGGGCCGTCAATCTCGGCCACCGCGATGGCCCGGTTGAGGGCGATGATCGGCGAGGGGTCGATGCGGGCGAGCTGGTCGTAGAGGGCGACGACCTGCGACCAGTCGGTGTCGCGTACGTCGCGGGCGGAGGTGTGCACGGCGCTGATCGCTGCGAGGATCTGGTAGCGACCCGGGGCCACCCCGGCGGCTAGGCGCTCGCGCACCAGCCGGTGACCCTCGGCGATCAGCGTGGCGTCCCACGTCCCGCGGTCCTGCTCGACGAGCGTGACGAGTTCGCCGGCCGCCGAAACCCGGGCGGTGCGGCGGGCCTGGGTGAGAAGCATCAGCGCCAGCAGCCCGGCCACCTCACCGTCCTGCGGCATGAGGGCACGGATCAGACGAGTGAGCCGAATCGCTTCGGCGATTAGGTCGTGACGTACGGGATCGGTGCCGGGGCCGGTCGCCAGGTAGCCCTCGTTGAAGACGAGGAACAGGACAGCGAGTACGCCGGAGACGCGTGCCGGGAGATCCTCCGCGGACGGTACTCGGTAAGGGATGCGAGCCGCCTTGATCTTGGCCTTCGCGCGGGTGATCCGCTGCCCCATGGTGGTCTCCTGCACCAGGAAGGCGCGGGCGATCTCGGGCACGGTCAGGCCGGCGACCATGCGCAGCGTCAGCGCCACGCGGGTCTGCATCGCGAGTGCCGGGTGACAGCAGGTGAAGATCAGCCCGAGCCGCTCGTCCTCGATGGCGCCGAGAGGCCCGGGCGGGGCGTCGCCGTACAGCATCTGAGCCTCCTTCTGCTTGTCACCGCGCTTGTTCTCGCGCCGGATCCGGTCGATGGCCTTGCGGTTGGCGGTGGTGGTCAGCCAGGCGCCGGGGTTGGGGGGTACGCCGTCGGCCGGCCACCGCTGGACGGCGGTCGCGAACGCCTCGGC
>JBAUAY010001008.1:0-7020 GCA_049676235.1 Streptosporangiaceae bacterium | reverse complement strand
CTGCTGCCAGAAAAGGTCATCGTGGTGGCCGGCGTCGGTCCCGGGCTGGGGCGCTCCATCGCGCTGGCTTGCGCCAGGGAAGGGGCGGACGTGGTGCTGGCCGCGCGCACCGCGGCGCGGCTGGACGACGTGGCCAAGGAGATCACCGGGCTGGGCCGGCGCGGGCTGGCCGTGCTCACCGACCTGGCCGACGCCGCCGCCGCGGACCACCTGGCCGAGGCGGCGCTGGACGGGTTCGGCCGCGTCGACACGCTGGTGTATAACGCGCTGGCCATGCCGCCCATCAAGGCCCTCGGCGACGTGAGCCTGGAAGCCCTCAACGCCAGCTTCGACGCGAACGTCGTCGCCGCTCTGCGGCTGACCAGGCTGTTCACCCCGGCGCTGGCAGAAGCCGCGGGCTCAGTGGTGATGATCAATTCCATGGTGGTGCGCTTCTCGCAGCTCAGGATGGGGCCGTATAAGCTCACCAAGGCCGCGCTGCTGGCGATGGCGCAGAGCCTGGCCACCGAGCTGGGGCCGCGCGGGATCAGGGTCAATTCGGTGGCGCCCGGGCACATCTGGGGCGACTCGCTGAAGTGGTACTTCGGCTACCAGGCGCACAAGCGCGGCGTGGAGGTCCAGCAGATCTACGACGAGACCGCGGCCGGGATCGACCTGGGCCGGCTGCCCGAGCCCGACGAGATCGCCGACGCCGTGGTCTTCCTGGCCTCCCCGCTGGCCCGCGCGATCACCGGCCAGTGCCT
Source organism: Streptosporangiaceae bacterium (assembly GCA_049676235.1). Taxonomy (GTDB): domain Bacteria; phylum Actinomycetota; class Actinomycetes; order Streptosporangiales; family Streptosporangiaceae; genus Palsa-504. The sequence goes on along the minus strand of JBAUAY010001008.1, from coordinate 6,277 downwards.
GGACGTCAACTGCGGCGAGTACCACCATTGAGACCCACGAGGCCGGCCGGCTCAGTTGGCGGCGTTGAGGACCTGCACGCCTCGGCGTCGAAGGTCACCGGGCTGACCGACTTCGGGCCCGATGACTACACCGACGGGCTGGCCGTGCTGCTGGAATCCTGCGCCCGCGATGCGCGCCTGACCCCGCTGGGCGCCAAGATGATGCGGGCCTTCCTGCGCGGCGCGCTGACGGCCCGGCTGTTCAGCGAGGCGGCCTGGCAGGCGCACCCCGGGTACGCGCAGGTCCGGATCGACCGGCCGGTGTTCATCACCGGACTGCCCAGGACCGGCACCACGGCGCTGCACCGGCTGCTCGCGGCCGATCCGGCGCACCAGGGTCTGGAGATGTGGCTGACCGAAGTGCCGCAACCCCGTCCGCCGCGCGCGACCTGGGCGGCCAACCCGGTGTTCGGCTACATCCAGGCCGGCCACCAGAAGTACCACGCCGAGCACCCCGAGTTCGCGGCGGTGCACTACATGGCGGCCGACCAGGTGGAGGAGTGCTGGCAGCTGCTGCGGCAGTCGATGCGTTCGATCTCCTGGGAGTGCCTGGCGCACCTGCCGGGCTATTCGGCCTGGCTGGCGTCGCAGGACTGGACCGATGCGTACCGGCGGCACCGGCGCAACCTGCAGCTGATCGGCCTGCCGGACGCGGGCCTGCGCTGGGTACTCAAGAACCCCAGCCACCTGTTCGCGCTCGACGCGCTGCTCCGGGTCTACCCGGACGCGCTGGTCATCCAGACGCACCGCGACCCCAGCACGGCGATCGCCTCGGCCTGCAGCCTGGCCGCCCAGGCGACAGCCGGCTGGTCCACCACCTTCACCGGCGAGGTCATCGGCCGGGATCAGCTGGAGCTGTGGGCGTCCGGGCTTGAGCGGTTCACGGCCGAACGCGCCCGGCATGACCCGGCCCAGTTCTTCGACGTGTCCTACGACGACCTGGTGGCGGACCCGGTAGGCACGGCGGAGGCGGTCTACGCGTACTTCGGCCTGCCGTTCAGTGGTGCCGCCGCCGAAGCGATGCGGGCTCGCCTCACCGGCGGCGCGGCGAGTCCGGTGAATTGGTCCAGGTCAGCGCACCGGTACGCGCTCGCCGACTTCGGCCTGACGCCGGCGGACGTCGGCGCGCGCTTCGGCGCCATCGGCCCCCGAGCCGCGGAGCTGCGATAATCAACCGGTGAGCTCGACACACCAGGGTGGCCCGGCGCGATCGGGGCGGCGCGCCGACGTGGTGCAGCTCGCGGGCGAGCTGTTCGCGCAGAAGGGCTACCGCGCCACGACCGTGCGCGAGATCGCGGACGCCGCGGGCATCTTGTCCGGCAGCCTGTACCACCACTTCGACTCCAAGGAGTCGATCGGCGACGAGATCCTGTCGGGCTTCATCAACGACGTGCTGGCCGACTACCGGGCCGCGGTGTCCTCGGGCGGATCTCCGCGGGAGGTCCTCGAGCAGATCGTGCGGTCGACCAGCCGGACCCTGGCCCGGCACCGGGCCGCCCTGGCCATGCTGCAGAACGACTGGAGCTACTTCAGCACCCAGCCCCGGTTCGGGTACCTGCGCCAGGCCCTGGCCGAGATCGAGCGGACCTGGGTCACCCAGCTCGAGCGCGGCCAGGAATCCGGCGCCTTCCGCGCGGACCTGGACGCCAGGCTCACCTACCGGCTGCTCCGTGACGTGCTGTGGATCCCGTCGCAGTGGCGCGTCGCGGGCGGCTACAGCACCGAACAGGTGGCCGAAGGCCTCCTGCAGCTCCTCTTCGAGGGCATAACGAGCTAGAGACGTCTGGCCAGGACGCAGCCCGCGCCGGCCACGATGTAATCCGCGCTCTGTTCCATCCGGTCCTGGTCTTATCGGGCCGAACGATGCGGCGTACCCGCCTGGGCTCGGACTCTACGCCGTCACCGGGGCAAAACAAGAACACGTTCTAGTTGAGCCGGGATGGTGTTAGGCTCGGACCAAGCAAGCGTTTGGTTCGGTAAACATTGGTGCCGGAAACATTGGTATCGGGAACTTTGGTGCCGGAAACATTGGTGCCGGAAACTTTGGGTGCCGAATATTGATGCCGGGAACATTGGTGCAGCGAACATTGGTGCGGGGAGGGCCATGGGCCGGCTCGACGGCAAGGTCGCGCTGATCACCGGGGGCGCCCGGGGCATGGGCAAGTCCCACGTGCGGCACTTCGTCGCCGAGGGCGCCCGGGTCGTATTCGGCGACGTGCGAGATGACCAGGGCGCGGCGGTGGCGGCCAAGCTCGGCGAGCAGTCCTGCCGGTACACCCATCACGACGTCACCAGCTCCGACGACTGGGCGGCTGCGGTCGCCCTGGCGCTTGAGGTCTTCGGCCGGCTCGACATTCTGGTGAACAACGCCGGGATCTTGACCTTCGCCAGCATCGCCGACATGCCGCTGGCCGATTTCCGGCGCGTGCTCGAGGTGAACGCGGTGGGCACCTGGCTCGGCATGAAGGCGGTGATCGACCCGATGAAAGCAGCGGGCGGCGGGTCGATCGTCAACATCTCCTCGATCGAGGGGTTCACCGGGGCGGCCGGGCTTTCTGCCTACAGCGCGAGCAAGTTCGCGGTCCGCGGCATGACCAAGGTGGCCGCGCGTGAGCTGGCCCAGTTCGGCATCCGGGTCAACTCGGTCCATCCCGGCGGGGTGCTCACCCGGATGGTCATCGACTCCGCTGGTGCCCGCGAGGACGGCGAGGCCTTCATCAAGGCCATGCCGCTGGGCCGGTTCGCCGAGCCGATCGAGATCTCGCGGCTGGTGGCGTACCTGGCCTCGGATGAGTCGTCCTACTCGACCGGCAGCGAGTTCATCGCCGACGGCGGCATCCTGGCCGGCCCGGGCTACTAGGGGCCAGGGACACCGGAGACAAGACGGGATACCAGGACGTTCGGGATAAAGATCTTGGAAGGGCCGAATGGACGAGACACTGACGCTGACCGACCGGGTGGCCATCGTGACCGGGGCAGGAAACGGACTCGGCCGGGCGGAGTCGCTGGCGCTGGCCCGGGCCGGTGCGCGGCTGGTGCTGAACGACCTGCCGGGGGACGCCGTGCAGGCGGTGGCCGGGGAGATTACCGCGGCCGGCGGCCGGGCGGTGGTGGCCGCGGGGGACGTCGCGGAGTGGGCCACGGGCGAGAAGCTGGTGGCGACGGCGCTCGAGGAGTACGGGCGGCTGGACATCCTGGTCAACAACGCTGGCGTGCTGCGCGACCGGATGATCTTCTCGATGTCCGCCCAAGAGTGGGACCTGGTCATGCGGGTCCACCTGCGCGGGCACTTCGTGACCACGCGCTTCGCCACCGCTTACTGGCGGGAGGCACGGAAGCAGGCCGGTCATCAGGTCTACGCCAGGATCGTGAACACCGCGTCGGAGGCGTTCCTGCTCGGTTCCATCGGCCAGCCCAACTACGCCGCGGCCAAGGCCGGCATCGCCGCCCTCACCGTGACGACCGCGCGCAGTTGCGCGCGCTACGGCGTCCGCGCCAACGCCATCTGCCCCCGCGCCCGCACCGCCATGACCGCCGAGCTAATGGGCCCCCCACCGGACGGCACGGTGGACCCGCTCGCGCCCGAGCACGTCGCGCCGCTGGTGGTGTACCTGGCCAGCCCGGCGGCCGAGACGATCAACGGCGAGGTGTTCGTGGTGCACGGCGGCGTCGCCGCGGTGATGGAGCCGCCCCGGATCCGGACGACGTTCCACGCGGCCTCGCCCGACGGCATGTGGACGCTGGAGTCGGTGCACGCCGCGCTGAGCCCGGCGTTCGGCGACCGGGCGCCCTCGGTGGGCTTCCTGTGCGAGGACACGCTCACGCTGGCCACCGAGACCATTGGATTCCGCGGGCAGGCCCCGTGATTCCCGGCCGGGCGGTTACATCATCTCGTCGGTGAACGGGAGCAGGACGGTCTTGAGCTCGGTATAGGACTCGATGGCGGCACGGCCGCCTTCGCGTCCCATCCCGGACTGCCGGTAGCCGCCGAACGGAGAGTTCGGCTCGAGCTGGTAGCCGTTGACCCCGACCGTGCCGACCCGCAGCGCCTTGGTCATCCGCATCGCGCGGCGCACGTCCGACGTCCACACGGTCGCGGCCAGGCCGTACTCGGTGTCGTTGGCGATATTGATGGCTTCGGCCTCGTCGGCGAACGGGATCACAGAAAGCACCGGCCCGAAGATCTCCTCCCGGGCGATGCTCATGTCGTTAGTCACGTCGGCGAACAGCGTCGGCGCGACGAAGTTGCCCTCGGCCAGGTCGCCGTCGGCGCGGCTGCCGCCGCACACCAGCCGGGCACCCTCTTCCTGGCCGCGCGCGATCAGGCCGAGGACCCGGTCCAGCTGGCGGGCGTTGATGAGCGGCGCCGACGTGACCTCGGGATCGAACGGGTTCCCGTAGCTGACCATCGTGCCGATCATCTCGGCCGTCGCGAGGAACTCCTCAAGCGCATCGGTGTGCACAAGCGCCCGGGTCTGCGCCGCGCAGACCTGCCCGGACAGGCCTAGGGTGACCGTTCCCATCGTCACCGCGGCGGCGGTGCCGACGTCCGCGTCCCCGAACACGACCGACGGGCTCTTGCCACCGAGTTCGAGGCTGACCCGCTTGCACCCGACGGCCGCGGCCATCATGACCTTCTGCCCGACCGCCCGGCTGCCGGTGAACGACAGCTTGTCGACCATCGGGTGGCTGATCAGTTCCTGGCCGGCCGGATCGCCGGGACCGGTGATCACGTTGAGCACGCCGGGCGGCAGGCCGGACTCCTCGGCGATCAGCCGGGCCAGCCGCAGCACCGCGAACGTGGCGTACTCCGAAGGCTTGAGCACGATGGTGCAGCCGGCGGCCAGGGCCGGCGCCACCTTCTGGGCGAACAGCGCCAGCGGGGCGTTCCACGGGATCACCGCGCCCACCACGCCGACCGGCTCACGCAGGGTGAGGACCATGTGATCGCCGCCCTGATACGGCGGCAGCGTCTCCCCGGCCAGCTTGTCGGCCCAGCCAGCGTGGTGGTCGAACGCGTCGGCCACGAAGTCCGCCGACATGGCGTAGATCTCGCCGAAGCTCAGCGGGACGCTGTTGTCCAGGGCCTGCAGCTTCAGCAGCTCATCGGCGTGCTCGCGGACCAGATCCGCGATCTTGCGCAGCACCCGGAAGCGCTCGTTCGCGCGGGCCCGCGGCCACGGGCCCTCGTCGAACGCCCGGCGTGCCGCGCGCACGGCCAGGTCCACCTCGGCGGGCCCGGCGACGGGAAACGAGGCGACCTGCTCCCCCGTCGCGGGATGGGTGTGGCTCCAGCTGCCGCCGTCCGCGGCCCCGGCCCAGCGCCCGTCGATCAGCATGAGGCCGTCGCCGAGACCGATCTCGTCGCGATGCGGCTTAATGGATGCGACCATGCCCCGCTCCCTTGCCTGCCTTACTCTGCCCTTTACTAGAAGCCCTTGAGTAGAAGCCCTTGAGTAGAACACGTTCTAGTTATTCGGAGCGTACACCGGGCCAGCCGAACCCGCCAGGAAAGGGAAGCCCGTCAGGAAGGGGGAGGCTGGCCTGCCGTCAGGAACGCCGGGCTCTCGCCGCCGCCGTGCAAGGTCAGGCACGTGCCGCTGACGTAGGCCGCGCGGGGGGACGCCAGGAAAAGGCACGCGTCGGCCACGTCGTCCGGGGTTCCCATCCGGCGTAGCGGCACGGTGGCGGCGACGGCCGCCGCGCCGTCCGCGTCCCCGTAGTGCCCGGCGGAGGATTCCGTCAGCACGAACCCGGGCACCACGGTGTTCACCCGGACCAGGGGGCCCCATTCGATGGCCAGGCTAGTGACCAGGTGATGCAGGCCGGCCTTGGCGGCACCGTAGGCGGCGGTGCCCGGTGACGGGCGGGTGCCGCTCACGCTGCCGATCATGATGATCGACCCGCCTTCTGGCTGGTCCTGCATGACCTCGTTGGCGGCCTGCGCGACGTGCAGCGGCGCGGTCAGGTTCAGTTCGATGACCCGGGCGTGGAACCGCGGCGACGCGGTGGCGGCCTCGGCCGACGGGGAGCCGCCCGCGTTGCTGACCACCACGTCCACGCCGCCGAACAGGTCCATCCCAGCCGCGATCAGCTGCCGAACCTGTTCGGGGTCCCTGACGTCGGCGCGGGTGAAGGCGGCGGCCCGGCCGTCCGCGGCCGGCAGCGAGGCGTCGTCCACGGGCTCGTTCCGGCCGCAGACCAGCACCCGGGCGCCGGCCCGCAGGAACCCTCGCGC
>JBAUAY010001007.1:0-2054 GCA_049676235.1 Streptosporangiaceae bacterium | reverse complement strand
ACCGCGTCGAGCCGGAACAGTTCCGCATCCACCACCAAGGCCAGGTTCAGGTCGGACTCGGCCTCGGTCTCCTTGATCCGCGTCCACTGCTGCATCAGTTCCACCAGGTACCTGCGGTGCACCTGGATCACTTCCCGTACGTTGGTGCCCGGCACCCGCAGCGCCACCAGGACCTTCATCACGAGCTCGTCCCGCGGCGGCGAGCTCATGTCCGACGGCGTGTGCAGCCAGCCGGTCAGCTCCCGTGCGCCGGCCTCGGTGATCCGGAAGGCCTTCTGCGGGCCGTCCTGGCCTTCGCCGTCGGATTCGACCAGCTCGTCCCGCTCGAGCCGCTGCAGCGTGGTGTAGACCTGGCCCACGTTCAGCGGCCAGACCTCACCGGTCCGCGCCTCGAACTCCTCCCGCAGCTGCAGCCCGTACTTGGGCCCCTCGCTGAGCAGCGCGAGCAGGGCATGCCGGACGCTCATGTGACCACAATATTGAGTAGCATACTCGATATACTAGCGGGTGCGGGAGGGCCTGACACACCGGTTAGCCCCCCTTTTTCCACCCACCGGTTAGACCCCCTCTGGCTGAGCCCCTCCGGGTGCGGGCCACGGCGCGGACGCCTGCCCCGCGGGGGGGTTAGCGCTCCTGCAGCACCGCCAGGATGTTCCCCGCCGGGTCCTTGAACCAGGCGATGTAGGGCCCCCCGGCGCGGTTGATGCCGTTCTCGTCCTGCCCCATGCCGTCGTACCTTTCCATTGGCACGCCGCGGCTGGACAGTCCGGCCACGGCCGCGTCGATGTCGTCGACCTGGAAGTTGAGGATCGTGTAACTGGCGGGGACGTGATCCGGCTTCGGGTAGACCAGCGTGTCCCGGCCGCCTGCCAGGTGCAGCGTCAGCAGCCCGTACTGTTCGGACGTGCTGAGCCCGAGGGTTTCTCCGTAGAACTTCTTCGCCGCCTCGAGGTCATCGACGGCGAACCCGCTGAACGCCTTGGTGTTCGCGAACATGCCATGCTCCTGTTCATGATGTTCATCGGTCCGGTCCAGGAGATAGACGTACCCGCGACGGCAAACCCATCGGCACCGGCTGGCACCTGGTGACGACGCCGGGGTACTCGGGCCGACCGCAGGCGGCGAAGCTCGGCCTCAAGCCCGGGCACCGGGTCGACCTGCAAAATCGGCCGGACGGCTGGTCACTGACCGACCCGCCAGGCGGACTGGCCGGGCCCGGTTCCGACGGAGCGGCCGACGTCATCCTCGCCTTCTTCAGCCGCGCGGAGGAGATCGGCGGGCAGATCGGGGAACTCGCCCGGCGAATCTATCCCGCCGGGGCGCTCTGGGTCGCCTGGCCGCGCCGGGCGGCCGGCCACCGCAGCGACATCACCGACACCGTCATTCGCGAGTACGCGCTGCCTATCGGGCTGGTCGACGTCAAGGTGGCCGCCATCGACGACGACTGGTCCGGCCTGCGGCTGGTCTGGCGTACCGAGCACCGCCAGGCACGGTGACCTGCCGGAAAGACGCGCCCGCCTGGCCGCCGCGCCTTACCACAGAGACAACCGCCGGGGTTCGCCGTAGCATGGTCGGCATGGGTTTCACTTGACGCTGAAGGCCTGCACTTTCGGTTCTCGCCGTCGCGCTCGCGATCGGGTGCGCCGACGAGCTTGTTGACGGGACCAAGGGAGCCGCGCTCCCGCTGATCCGGCACGACCTGGGGCTGAGCTACACGCAGGTCGGGCTGCTGGCCTCGGTGCCGCTGCTGGTCGGCGGTTTCCTTGAGCTGCCGCTTGGCGTCCTGGCCGGTCACGGTCGGCGGCGCCGGCTGGCCGTTCTTGGCGGCGGCATCATTTTCGTGCTCACGCTGCTCGGCGTGGCCTCGGCTCGCTCGTTCACCGTGCTGCTGTGCGCCTTCATCGCCTTCTACCCGGCGTCCGGCGCGTTCGTATCGCTGACTCAGGCCGAGATCATGGACGCCTGGCCGGACCGGCAGGCCCCGGTCATGGCGCGCTGGGACCTGGCCGGGTCGGCCGGGGCGGTGGCCGGGCCACTGCTGCTCACCGCGGTGC
>JBAUAY010001006.1:0-8150 GCA_049676235.1 Streptosporangiaceae bacterium | reverse complement strand
GTCGGCCGGGAGGCCGGCCAGGTCGGTGACCGGGAACCAGGCGACCACACCGTGCACAATGCTGCCGGTGAGAGCGGCCAGCAGCGCGAGGTGGCCGCCGGCCGAGTCGCCCCAGAGGAATACGCGGCCCGCGTCCAGCCGGTAAGAGGCGGCGTGGTCCCGGACCCAGCCGATCGCGGTCCGGACGTCCTCCAGCGGCGCCGGGAAGCGCGCCTCGCCGCTGAGCCGGTAGTCGATCGCCGCCACCGCGAAGCCTTGCGTGGTCAACCGGTCGTAGAAGTCCGCTCCCAGCACGGGCAGCGGCTCGCGACGCGAGCCGCGCCGCCACCCGCCGCCGTGCACGTACACGATTACCGGCGCCGACCCGTCGATCTGCGGGAGGTACAAGTCGAGCTCCAGCGGCCGGTAGCCGAGGACCTCGCCGTACACCAGGCCCGGCACCTGCCGGGCGGGCGCTCTCATGCGGCCGACAACTGCCCGGACAGTTTGTAGAACGCGCCGTTCTGCATGATCGCGAGCAGGTTATCGGCGTTCTGTAGCACGCTCACATCCTCCGTCGGCTCGCCGCGCACGACCAGCACGTCGGCGAGGTAACCCGGCGTCAGCAACCCGACCGGCAGGTCCATTACCTGGCCGCCGTCATGCGTGATAGCGCGCAGCGCCTCGGCCGGCGAGTAGCCGAAGAGCCTGACGAACAGCTCCAGGTCCCGGGCGTTGCGCCCGATCGGGTTGTTCGGGAACCCGTAGTCGCCGCCTGGCAGCACCCGCAGCCCGCGCTTGCGCAGCTCGGGATACAGCTCGGTCATCGCCCGCAGCGCCTTCACCGACCCCATCTTCTCCGCCATCGCGGTGTCGATACCGTACTCGGCGCCCTCGTACACGTTGGCCCACATGATGCCGACAGCGGGGGAGAGGAAGATTGATTCTTTGTGCTCCTCCAGCAGGTCGATCGCCTCGGCGTCGGCGTAGGTGCAGTGGTAGATCGACCGGAACCCGTTGCGGACCGCCAGCTTGATCGACTCCGGCGCCTGGGCGTGGCAGTTCAGCCAGACGCCGGACTCGCGGGCCTGCGCACCTGCGGCCTGCGCTTCCTCCGGGCTGTACTGGGTGATCATCGAGCCGCCTTCGACGAAGACGTCGTCGTTGCTCATCAGCAGCTTGACGGCGTCGAAGCCGATCGCCGTCTGCTCGCGGATGAACTCGCGCACCCCGTCCGGGCCGACCTTCTTCGGTTTCGGGCCGTCCGGGCCCATCTGCACCGGGTTGTTGTCACGCTCGAACGATGCGGCCCGCATCCGCGGGCCCGGCGTCGCGCCCGCGGCGATCTGGTCGCGCAGCCAGACCTCAGTCGGTACGGGCGTGAGCGAACCGGCCGAGTAGGCACTGGTGAAGCCGGCCTCGAGCAGGATCTTCGCGTTGCGCTTGGCCATCGCGAGGTGCTCGTCCGGCGTCGGCATGTGGCGGAAGAAGCTGACGTCCAGTGGCGGGTTGAACGACGGATCGATGTGCCCGACCGCGGACGGGAACGTCAGGTGCGAGTGGGACTCAACCAGGCCCGGCATGACCGTCGCGCCGCCGCAGTCGACCACCTGATCGCCGGCCTCGATCGCGGTGCCGCCGCCCACCCGCACGCTGTCGATGCGGTCGCCCCGGACCACGACGTCGGCAGGCACCGTCGGCGCCCCCGTGCCGTCAAAGACCTGCCCGTTGACGAACAGGATTCGGTTCTCGCTCAATGCTGCCTCCTTGGTACCGTCACACCGGCGGCCGGTGCAGAAGTTCGATGAGGTTGCCCTCCGGATCGGCGACGAACGCCATCCGCACCCCGGGTTCCGGCGACGGGCCCGGCGGCATGACCGGTCGCGCCCCGCCGGCGACGGCACGGCCGTATCCGGCGTCGAGGTCGGCGACGTCGAACGCCACGTGCCCGTATCCCTCGCGCAGCGCCGCCTCACCCGGTGTGGCCGGCTTGCGGCCGGTGCCGGAACCGGGCCGGTGCAGCAGCTCGAGGCGATAGCCGAGCGTCGGGTGGATGAGCATTTCGATGCTCAGGTCGAGCGCGTCGACCCGGAGAGAAAGCTCCGGCACCAGCCCGAACACATCGCAGAACCACGAGACGGCTGCTTCGAGGTCGCCGACCGCGAGCCCGACGTGGTCCAGCCGGGCGACGATGGTGGCGTCAGCCATGGGCGTTCAGCCTGGCCGGGTCGGAGGTCAGGTAGGACGCGAAGCGGACGGACGGGTCACGCTCGGACCGGATCGCGACGAGACGGCGGTACGCGTCGTCTGACAGGAACCTGTCCTGCCGCCGGGTGAAATCGGTGTCGCCCAGGTAGACGCCGGTCCCGTGAACGGCCAGCGCAGCCGTCCTGCGGTGGACCCAATCGGCGTACCTCGCGTCGTCAGCCGGGTCGCTGTAGATCGCGTACGTCGCGACGTACACGTCCGCCTCCACCGAGAACGCCATGTCAGGCCGGTCGCGGCGCGGCGCCCACCCGTACCAGATGGAGAACGAGTGCTCGGTGTCCAGCTCGCTCCACAGTGCGTGCAGCATCGGAGCCAGGACGCGGGCGGGCGCGTCGGTCCAGGTGCAATCGACGGCATACCGATAGCCCTCGGGGTTCTGTGCCGTCTGCGCCAGGTTCTCCTCGAGCACGCTCGTCCGGTCCTGGACGTGCCCGAGCGCACGGCCGGCTAGCGGGCCGTCCCGAAGCGCCGCGAGCAGAGCGACCGCGTGGGCGTCGGAGTCGGTCATGACCGTCGTGTGCAGGAGCAGGACGGTCCCGTCCGGGCGCGCCGTGCCGTCGTGCAGCGGGACGTCCGGCAGCCGGGTGGCCGCGACAACCGGCTCGACGCGCCGGTCGAGGCCGGGCAGGATGTCGTGCAGCCAGGTGAGCAGCTCTACCGTGTCGTCGAGGCGGAACGTCCAGGTGTCGTGCCACATCGCGCGCGGCGCCTGGTAGGTCTGCAGGCGGAACCGGGTGACGATCCCAGGGAAACCCGGGCCGGCCCCGCGCGCCGCCCACAGCAGGTCGGGGTTCTCCTCGGCGTCCGCCTGAACGAGCTTGCCGTCGGCCGTCACGACGTCCAATCCCAGCACGCTCTGGCAGGCCCAGCCGCGCGCCCGCCCGTTCCAGCCCTGGCCGCCCTGCAGCAGGTAACCGCCGAGGCCGACCGAGGCGCAGTGGCCGCCGGGGAACGCCCGGCCCCGCTCGGCGAGGTACGGAGCGAGTTCCAGGCCACCCTGCACCGCGGGTCGCACCGACACGACCCCGGTGGCCGGCTCGTAGCCGATATCCCGCATCCCGCCGAGGTCGATAAGCAGGGCGTCGTCGCGCAGGCTCCACGCCGCCCACGAGTGTCCGCCGGAGCGCACGGTAACCGTCCACCCGTGCTCGGCGGCCAGGCGGACACCCTCGACCACGTCGTCGTCGTCCGCGGCCAGCAGCACTGCCGCGGGAAACCGGTCCGGCCGCCGCGCGTTGAAAATGCGGCCGACGCGGGCTTGCTCGTATCCGGGGTCGCCGCGCCGCAGCAGGCGTCCGGCGAGCCTGTCGCGTGGCGGCGCCGTCATCCCACCACCGCCGCGCCGCCGTCGACGGGAATGTTCGCCCCGCTCACGTGGCACGACTCGTCCGAGCTCAGGAAGAGGATCGCCTGAGCCACGTCCTTCGGCTGCCCCCATCGGCCCAGCGGCACGCGCGCGGCGATGCTCGCGGCCGGGCCCTCGGGGTCCCGCAGCAGCGGAGTCGTGTGCGGCGTCTCCGTCATCGCCGGGCTGACGGCGTTGACCCGGATGCCGTGCGGGCCCCCTTCGACGACCAGCTGGTACGTCAGCGCCAGGACGCCGCCCTTGGCGGCGCCGTGCGCGTTCTGCGGCATGAAGAACGCGCCGCGCGAGGCGGTGATGGACGCGACGTTGACGATCGATCCCCCTCCGCCGGCGACCAGGTGCGGCCAGGCCGCGCGCGTGACGAGGAAGACGATGTCGAGCTCGTTTCTGATGGTGAACGACCAGTCGGCGAAGGAGAGCCGGTCGATGGGGCCGAACCGGATCGCCGACGCGTTGTTGACAAGGATGTCGATTCCGCCGGCCAGGGCCACGGCGGTATCGACCCATCGCCGGGCGCCCTCCTCCGACGCCAGGTCCACCGGCGCGACCGCATCCATCCGCCCGCCGCTGGCCCGCACGAGCGCGACCGTCTCATCAGAGGTCTCCGGGTGCAGATCGCAGCCCACGACATGAGCGCCCTCGCGCGCGGCCAGCAGTGCTGTCGCCCGCCCGATCCCGCCGCCCGTGCCAGAGATGAGCGCCCGCTTGCCGTCCAGCCGACCCATGCGCCGGCGCCTCCGATCAGCTCTCGTTCCGTCTGGTTTCTTCATTCTATGGAAGTTACTATCTCACAGTGAGAGTATGTCCAGCAAGGTTGCCGGGAGAACGAGGAGCACCGCGATGATGTCGACGAACGGCGCGGGCCGCGTGCTCGGGCTGGGGTGCGGTCAGCCCCACGGCAGCGCGGAGATCCTGCTGAAGGCGGCGGTGAGGGCGGCCGAGGGAGAGGGCGCCGATGTCCAGCTGGTCCGGCTCGACGAGCTCCGCCTGCCCAGCGGCGCCGCGGAGGGCGCGGAGCCGGACGACGCGTGGTGGCTGTGGGAGCGGCTGGTCGAGTGTGACGGGCTCATCGTGAGCACCCCGATCATCAGCCGGACGGTGGCCGCCCGGCTGAAGCTGTTCGGCGACCGGCTGCTCGGGCCGAACGCCGACGCCGCCATCATCGAGGGACTGATGGCGCTGCGTAGGCAGGGACGTGAGCCGGCCGTCCCCTTCCGGGTCGATGAACGGGTGCTGAAGCCGCGGGTGGCCGGCTTCCTCGCGGTGGGCGGCTCGCTGACGTCGCAGTGGAAGACGCTGGCGCTGCCGATGATGCACGCAACCACGTTCTCGATGCACATCGCAGTCGTGGACCAGGTCCAGTTCGAGGGCGCAGGCACGCCACGCTCAGTGGTACTGGACGCCGACGCGATCGACCGGGCCGCGGTGCTCGGACGCAACGTCGCGAGCCAGCTCGGGGTGGCCTTCGACGAGGCGAGGTACCTAGGGCCGCCGGGGCTTTGCCCGATGTGCCACCTCGACGTCGTCGTCCTGCGCGGCGCGGACGTCGAGTGCGCCACCTGCGGCGCACGCGGCCTGCTGGCGCCGGACCTGCAGGTGACGTGGACGGACCTGTCGACTTCGGTCATCTCCATGGACGAGAAACGGGCCCACGCCGCCGAGATCCAGGAAACGGCCGAGCGCCACGGTAAGGTCCGCGCGGAGATCGAGGAGCGCGCGCGGGCCTTCGACGCATACGACCCGACCATCCGCCCCGGCCGCGTCGCCCCGTGACCGGCGACCGGGCCGTTTCATGATCATGGCCAGTTTTGGGCGCTATTCGCCCCATTCTGGCCACGATCATGAAACTAGTGTCCCGGGGGCGCGGGCCCGGTCCAGCGGTGCCGCCCCGGCCGCATCTGGCGCGGCGCCTCGCCGGGCAGGACCACGGTCGCCGTGGTCCCGGGCGGCACGAGCACGTCGAGCTCCGTCGTCCCGTCGCCGAGGCGCCAGGACAGCTCGATGAGCCCGTACGGGCTGATGTGGCGCGTCGTGGCCGAGGTGATGCCGCCACCTGGTCGCGGGCGCACCTCGAAGGTGCGGTATCCGGGTTCGGTGGGGCGCAGCCCCGCGACGTAGCGGTGCAAGAAGGTGGCCACCGTGCCCTTGCTGTAGTGGTTGAGCGACCCGTGCGGGACGCCGCGGGAGTCGACGCCCTCCCACTCCTCCCACATGGTCGTCGCACCCCGGTCTACCATCGTGAGCCAGGACGGCGGCGTGTCCTGGCGCAGGAGTTCGTACGCTGTGCCCAGGTGCCCGCTGTCGGCGAGCGCAGGCAGCAGGTAAGCCGTCGACAGGAAGCCGGTCTCCAGGTGGCCTCCGGCCAGGCCGACCAGCTCGACGAGCCGTCCGGCGACGGCCGGCCGCAGTTCCTCGGGCACCAGCCCGAACGCCAGCGCCCGTACGTGCGACGCCTGGGTCGCCGTGGCGAGGGTTCCGTCGGGGCGGACGAACTCCCGGCGCCAGGCGTCGAGCGCGCCCTCCGCGATGGCGTGGTACGGGCGCCACTGATCTTCGGGCCGCCCGAGCACCCTGGCGACCCGCACGACGGTCGCCGCCGAGCGGTGCAAGTAGGCCGTCGCCGTCTCGGACTTGTCCGCCTGTGCGAACGCGGGGAAGTCGGTGACCTCCGCGCCCGGCTCCAGCCACTCGCCCCAGTGGAAGCTGGTATCCCACAGGTACCGCTCGTGCGCGGCGGGGTCCGGACGTGCCGCCGCCCTCGCCGGATGCCGGCCGCTGGCGGCCGCGGCCGCGGCGAACCGGACCCACGCCGTCATGGAGTCCCACGCCTCGTGCAGCAGCGAGGTGTCCCCGTACGCTTCGTAGAGATCCCAGGGGGCGGATACCACGACGTCGCCCCATCCCGCCGAGCCGTTGAGCGCGCCGAGCGGGCCGTCGAAGCCCTCCGCGGGCGGGCAGGGCGACATGTTGGCGACGCACCCGTCGGCGCGCTGGTCGAGCGACACGTCGCCCAGCCACTTGCGGGTGAAGGCGAGGACGTCGTACAGGTAGGCAGCCGTCGGCGCGAAGATCTGCCAGTCTCCCGTCCAGCCCGCGCGCTCGCGCTGCGGGCAGTCGGTCGGAATGTCGCAGACGTTCGACCGCAGGGACCACACCACCGCCTCGTGGAGCCGGTTGATGCGGTCGTCGCTGCAGCCGAACCAGCCGAGCCTGCGCAGGTCCGAGTGCACCACGACCCCGCTGATGTCGCCGGGCTCGAGCGGCCCGGGGTGGCCCTCGACCCGGACGTACCGGAAGCCGTGCGTGGTGAACCGCGGCTCGAACACGTCGCTGCCACCCGCCGAGACGACCTCGTCGACCTGGCCCAGCGGCAACGGCTCCGGGAGGATGGGCAGCTCGACGTCGAGGTGCGTCGTCGTCAGGTCCCCCTCGCCGTCGAGCCACTCGCCGTGCGACAGGGTGAGTCGATGGCCGGCTGGCCCGGGTCGAGCCAGCCGCACCCATCCGTTGAAGTTCTGCCCGAAGTCCACCACGAAGGCGTTCCCGTCGCGCACCGGCCGCACGGCGACCGGCCGTATCTCCTGGATCCGCCGGACCGGAGGCGCGATAGAACGGACGACGGCGACGTCGACGTCACGCGCGACGGCCAGGCTCCAGGACCGGTCGTCGAACGCCGTGTCGTCGATGGCCGGGTCGTGCACGGCTGGGTCGAGCCGCCGGCGGTCCTCTCGCTGGCCGCCGATGAGGTCGGCCGCGATGATGTGGGAGGGCGCGACGCGCCAGCCCGGATGGCTGGCCGCCACGACCTGCCATCCCCGCTCGGTCTGCACCTCGAACTGCGCACGCAGCGCCACGTCGTCGCCGTACTGGTCTGCCGCCCGCGGCAGCCCGACCTGGCCGCGGTACCATCCGTCGGCCAGCAGGACGGCGAGCACGTGACGCCCCGGCCGCGCGAGTGACGTGACGTCGTACGCCTGGTACTGAACCCGCGCGCGGTACTGGGTGTAACCGGGTGCCAGTTCGACGTCGCCGACGCGCTGCCCGTCGAGGAACGCCTCGTACAGGCCCAGGGCGGTGATGTACAGCCGAGCCTCGCCGAACGCCGGAACGTCTACGGTGGTCCTGAGCCAGTAGGCCGGCCGGGATCCTTTGCCGGGCCGCGGATCCTCATCGGCGCCGATCCACCGGGCTGTCCAGTCCTTGTCCTCGAGCAGGCCCGCCTCGAGCGTGAAGGGGTCGCTCCACTCGCTCTCACCCAGGTCGGTCCACACCTTAACCTGCGCCTTGGTCGAGCGCCTGGATTGGTCGAAGACGGGCAGCCGGACGTACGACTGGATCGGGCTGTCCACCTGGCCCGTGTCGAATCCGTCGTCGGTGCGCAGCCGGTAGGCGTGCTGCACGGAAGACCCTTCCGGCAGCCACCAGCACACGGCCGGCTCGTGCCCGCGGCCCAGGGCGTGTCCGCCGACCACCTCGGCCCACACGCGGGCGGGTCCGGATCCGGGATGAGCGGGCACCAGGCGGCTCCTGCCCTCGT
>JBAUAY010001005.1:0-3947 GCA_049676235.1 Streptosporangiaceae bacterium | reverse complement strand
GGACGAACCGCGCGCCGCACACCGGGCAGATGATCTCCTCGCTGAGCGTGGCGATCGACGGCGCGACGCGGTGGCCGTTCGGGCACAGGTGCGTACCCAGCCGGGACATCATCAGGCGCAGCACGTTGAGCACCTCGGACATGGTGCCGACCGTGCTGCGCGGCCCTGGTATGGGCGGGCGCTGCCGCAGGGCCAGCGCGGGCGGCAGGTGCTCGATCCGGTCCACGTCCGGCCGCTGGGCCTGGCTCAGCCGCCGGCGGCTGTAGGTGCTCAGCGCCTCCAGGAACCGCTGCAGGCCCTCGGCGTACAGCGTGCCCATAGCCAGCGACGTCTTGCCCGATCCGGACACCCCGACCACCGCGACCGTCCGCCACAGCGGCACGTCCACGTCGATATCCCGCAGGTTATTGTGCCGGGCCCCGCGCACGCCGATGATCGCGGGCAAGGTTCCCGGCACAGGAATATCACGAGCCTCCATACCCGGCACCTTAAGGCCGTCCGCCTGCGGCTGCTCGGCCAGGCCCACGCCGGGGCCGGCGCCCGCCGGCCCCGGGTGCGTTCTGGTCAGGGGTGGACCGGTCCGCTAGGCCCGCGGTCCAGGCGCAGCGACTGCATGATCTGGAAGGTGGTAGTGAGGGTGAAGACCTCGATGTCGGCGGCGGCCAGCACGCCGGTGTACTTCGCGATGATCGGCGCGGCCGCCCGCTCGGTGACGGCGTCGAGGTGGCCCTTGACCCCGGCCCAGGCGTTCTCCCCGCCCGCCACGTAGTAGGGCACCGGGTTGACCGAGGCCAGCGCTTCTCTGGAACTGGCTTCGATGTCGGCGATGTAGGCCTGGTGCACCGCGACGTCATCGCGGGTGGCGAGCCGGCCAAGGTGCCCGGAGATAAAGTGCGTCCACGGGTAGGACAGCGCGATGGCCGGGGCGCCCATGTATCCGATGACGTCCTCGGACAGGTTGAGGTTGTAGATGGGCACCCAGCCGGCGTTGACCACGTCGATGAACATCAGCGTGTCGTGGCCGGGGAAGTGGATGTAGATGTTGTCCGGCGAGTGATTGGAACCGTGCCAGGCCAGCTCGACGCGCTCACCCCCGACCTCCAGGGTGTAGCGGTCGGCGAAGGTCACCTCCGGCACCGGCCGGGACGGGTCCCCGTCTCGCAGCAGCAGCCGCCGGGTCTCTTCGTGCCCGATGCGGACCACGTCCCCGTCGAACAGCGAGGACGCGGCGCCGTGATCGGCGTGGTGATGGGAGTAGACCAAGTGCGTCACCCTGTTGGTCACGCCGTTGGCGGCGGCAATCTCATCCACGGCCCGGCGCAGGTTACCGCCGATGGACGGCGGCGCGTCGAACAGCACGACCCCGTCTGGGGTGGTCAGGAACGCGGACTGGTAGACGCCGTCGGTGACCCAGTACAGGTTCCGCTCGACCCGTCCGACGTAGTATCCCTGGTCGTTCAGGGCCGGGCCGAGCGCGGACCGGGGAATCGGCGCGTAGTCGGGCAGGTCCGGGGCGCCGCTGGCGCCGGAGGCTGGTGATGTCACGGTGTCTCCCCTTGAATGTCGGGTACGTCCCCTGGCGGTCGTGCGATCTTTCGCGACAGGCCCAGAGTCGCCGCCAGCCAGGTGAGAGGTCGTCACCGGATCCCGGTGATTGACGCGTCGGGCATAAGCAGCAGAGATCGCCGGCGAACTGTCCTATGGTCACCGGATCCCGGTGATGCGGGTTCACCTGCCCGCCTCCGAACATGACGTCATGGACCCGGTACCAGCCCTGTACACGATCCGGATTAACGGGCACCTCGGCGCCATGGTGCTGTCCGCGTTCCCGGCGATGGCGCCGCAGCGGCACGGCGCGGACACCGTGCTCACCGGGCTGCTTGACCGGTCGGCGCTTTACGGCGTGCTGGCCGAGATCGACGCGCTCGGCCTGGACCTGCTCGAGGTCCGCCAGCTCACCCCGGACCGCAAATCTTCGGAACCAGGTGACAGTCGCTCACCGTGACGTGCCGGAGGCCGGGCCGTGAGCCGGCATCATCCGGGAGCCGCCGAACGTAGTGCCAGCGTGCGGACGGCTGCGAGAAGCCGCAGCTCGCGGGCACGGTGGACAGCCGCGGAGCGATCGTCGGCACCGAGCTTGGCGTAGATGCTGCGGATGTGCGTACTGACGGTGTTCACCGACACCGACAGTTCGGTGGCGATCTGCGGCCGGGATAGGTTGGTCGGAAGGTACCGCAGCACCCGGAGTTCGCCCGGGCTGAGCTCCTCCGCCGGCGGCGCTGGGTGCCGGCCTTCGGGCGTCAGGGATGAGCCGTGCATGAGGTCGAGGATGTCGGTGAGCAGCGCGGCGTGCGCGGTCTGGTGCCGCGGCAGCGCCTCGAGCAGCTCACCTGAGCCCGTCATCGCGAACGGCAGCGCCAGCCGGTCAGCCTCCGCGAGCGCCAGCGCGCGTTCGGCGGCCTGATTCGCCGCACGCTGGTCACCGAGCTCACGGTGGGCTAGCCCGGCGAGCAGGTGAGCCTCAACGACCGTGACATAGCCGATGACCGGCACCGTACCGTCCAGAACATCCTGCACCGCGCCGAAAGCCCCGGCCGGATCGCCCTCGGCGAGGCAGATCACCGCGCGGGCATTACCGATCTCACCCGAGCCGGCCGTCTCATCAGCAAGCGCCGCGAGCCCGGCGCGGGCCTCGCCGCCCATCCCGAGGCGGGCCTGGGTGGCCAGCAGCCAGCCGGTCACCTGGTTCGCCAAGGTGTGCGAACCCGTCAACTGCGATCGCAGGCGTTCGGCCGCGCCGAACTCCCCGAGCGCCTCGTGCAGGCGGCCGCGGCCGGCCTGCAGCATGCCGCTCACAATGTGAGCAAGCAGCCTGATGCCGGGCCCGGCGGCTACTTCGAGGGCCCGTGCGGTGCGCTGCAGCCATCGCTCGCCTTCGTCAAAGTCGCCGGTGTAGATCATCGAGGCGGCCAGCGTCAGCAGGGCAGGCGCGATCACTGGTTCCGTGCCCCAGCCGTGCCGCTCGGCGGCTGCTATCGCCTCGCGGCAGCGTGCCTGGGTCGTGGCGAACGGGTAGATCTTCGACGCGAACCCGAGCTCCGACAGGCAGCCGACCTCGAGGTAGGGCCGGCCGATCTCCCGGGCCAGGATCGCACCCTCCTGCAGGTGGCGTTCGGCTTCGGGAAGGGCCAGGGACCACGCCTCGACGGTGCCCAGGTTCATCAGCGCCACGGCGCGCAGGTCGCTGCCCAGCGCGATGTCCTCGTCGGACGGCCCGGTCACCGGCCAGTTAAGGAATTTGACCTGCTCGAGAACGTCGGCCAGGTTACCGCGCCGCCGGGCCAGCGACAGCTTCAGCGACGCCAGCGCCACCCGGAGGCGGCGCTGGCGATCCGGCAGCGCCGTCTCGGCGTGCGCTTCGGCGACGGCCAGGTGGGCAGCCGCCTCGTCCAGGTGGCCCTGGACCAGGGCACCGGTAGCGCGAACCAACGCCAGCTCGGGGTCCGCTCCGGCGCCCGGCGGGAAGGCCCGCAACAGCACCTGGATGGTCCGTGCCTGCCCGTCGAGCGTCAGGCTGAACGAATGATCAGCCAGCAGCCGGGCCGCATCAGGCCAGTCGGCCGCCGCCTGCGTGTGCCGGATGGCCTCGACCACCTGGCCATGCTGGGCGAACCACCCGGCGGCGCGCCGGTGCAGCACCGGTGCTTGGTCGGGCAGCGTTCGGCGCAGCTCCAGCCGGAGCAGGTCTGCGAACAGGTGGTGGTAGCGGAACCAGGTCCGCTCATGGTCCAGGGACACGACGAACGCGTTCGCGTCCTCCAGCTCCAGCAGGATCCGTTCCGAGCCCGGGCGGCCGGTCAGCAGGTCCGCCAGCTCGCCGTTGACCCGGTCCAGCAGGCAGGTACGCAGGAGCAGATCCTGGACCTCACCGGGCTGGCGGTCGAGCA
>JBAUAY010001004.1:0-5912 GCA_049676235.1 Streptosporangiaceae bacterium | reverse complement strand
GGCGTGTTCGGCGCGGAGTTGCGCTTCTACCGGACCCGGGCGGGCCTGTCCCAGAAGGACCTGGCCGCCAAGGCCACCGTCTCACACGACGTAATCAGCAAGATCGAGACGGGGGAGCGACCCCCGGCTGAGGACTTCCCGCCCCGCCTCGACGCGGTACCCGAACTCGACACCCGCGGCGCGCTGACCCGCCTGTGGGACCACCCGAAGAAGGGCCAGAAACAGCGCCTGTACGGCTGGTTCCAGGAGTGGGCCGACATCGAAGCCCAGGCCACGGTCCTGCGCTGGTACGAGCCGCTCGTCGTCCCCGGCCTGTTGCAGACCGGGGAGTACGCCCGCGCGATCCTCAGCGCCCGCCCCGACGGCAACCTGGACGACCTCGACGAGCAGGTAGCCGCCCGTCTGGCCCGCCAGGCAATTTTGGACCGAACGGGTGCGCCCCAGCTCTGGTGCATCCTCGACGAGGGCGTCCTGCACCGCGCCATCGGCGGCAGCAAGGTGATGCGCAGCCAGCTCTACCGCCTAGCCGAGGTAGCGGAGCACCCGAAGACCACCATCCAGGTCATCCGCTCCGGCGGCGCCCACGCAGGCCTGCTCGGCGGGTTCATCATCGCGGATCTCGACAGCAGACCGTCCATGGCTTACCTGGAGACGGCGGCGCACGGGCAGGTCACCGACAGCGCCTTGGTGACAGCTCACGTCGCTCTCTCGTTCGATAGACTCCGGGCAGACGGCCCCCAGCTGGCCTTCACCCCCGCTGGCTGGAAGACCTTCACCGCTCAGCTGAAGGCGACCGCCTGACGCGCAACGAGCTGCTGGCCAGGCTCCGTCAGGCCCGGGCATCGGGCGGCCAGGTGACCATGAACCTTGCGGCCAGGTGTCCACAAGATATGCGGCCAGATGTCCGCGTGTTGTGCGGCCATCTGACCATCATGATCGCTTGGCCGGACCACACTGAACCGCGACGCGTCTCGGATTGTCTACGCGGACCACGACCCGGTGGTACTCACCCACGCCCAGGCCTTGCTGACCAGCGGCCCAGAGGGCAAGACCGACTACATTCAGGCGGACCTACGGGTCCGGCGGATCTTTGCGTGTACACAATTTCGGGTACACTACGGGTATGGACGACAGCCAGACTCAACTGAGTGTCCGGGATGCCCGCGCGCACTTCGCCGAGGTCATCACACGAGCCCAGGACGGAACGCCTACCATCATCACGCGCAACGGCCAGGCCGTGGCCGCCGTCGTCCCCATCGAGGACTTCAACGCCCTCGAAGACGCCATCGACCGGTACTTCGCCAGGGAAGCCGACCGTGACCTGGCAGAGAATCCCGACGCGCGGACTTACAGCATGTCCGAGGTCGTCGCCGCGATCTTCGAGGAAGAGCCCGGCAAAGGCGCCGCGTGAAGTACGCGTTCCGGTGGCGGGAGCGGGCCGTCAGGCAGCTGCGGGCCATCCCCCAGCCAGCCGCGCTTACGATCTTGCGAGCGCTTACGCCGCTGGGGGACGATCCGCGCCGCCCGGATGCCAACGTCAAGAAACTCTCCGGGTACGACGACCGTTACCGGTTGCGCGTCGGGGACTACCGCGTCATCTACGAGGTCGTGGACGGTCAACTCGTCATCCTGGTCGTGGGGGTGGGGCATCGCAGGGAGATCTATCGGGCGATGTCTTGAGGATGCAGGCCAATGCCAGTTGAAGGCTGCTCACTGGCAAGGTGCCAAAGGGTTCAATACCACCGATGTCCCGCTGGAGTTCTGGCTGCTCCAGGGCGAGATGGCCGAGCAGCGTCGCTGCCCTGGCCGCTGACCCAGGCGCCTAGCTTTTGGACCGCGGAGCGGTAGGCCGCCTGCGAGCACTAACGGCGGGCGGCTCGGCGGGTGGATGCCTTGTACGCGGCCCGCCGGGCGGCCTTGGCGGTCGTCTTGTCGCTGGCGTGCCTGCCGATCATCGTGAGAACGGCCTCGGCGTCCGGGTGGTCCAGTCGCGCCATGGCCTCGAAGGCCTCATCCGGCTTCTCGAGCCCGCTGATCCGCTTGAGTTCCGCGAAGTCGAAGGGGAACCTCTCCTGACCGAGATCAAAGTGACTGAATGGGCCGAACGTATCGGCGATCAGCCATGCGATATCCGCTCGCTCGGGTTCGAGTTCGGCGGGCAGATCCGTGCCTTCCGGATCGAGACCGGCCAGCTTGGCGAGCTGCGGCTTGGCATAGCAGCGGAGCTCGACGCGGTCCAGCGCCTCGCGCCAGGCGGGCTCGGCGGCCTGGCCGAGCCGGGACACGATCGTTATCGCCGCGGTCCGCGTCGCGGCGTTTCCGTCCGCCGCGAAGGCAAGCAGCTCCCGCGCGGCCTGTTCCTCGCCGCGCGGATCCGTCCATGTGGCCAGCTCGGCCTCGAGGTCGTCGTCGCTGCCATGCATCCACACGAGCACCAGATCGTTCGGGGTCATCTTGTCCGGTGCCGGGAGCACGGGGACGAACAGGTGGTCCCTCTCCAGCTTCGAGCAGAGGGCTTGCACGCCGAGCGACTCCAGCCGCACTGCTTCGTCGGTGACGCTGACGGCACCGAGCCTTTCGAGCTGGTCCAGGAGAAGGCGCAGGGGGTCACCGTGGGCATCGACCCACTCCTGCCACTGCCTGTCGGCCTCCTCCGCCGCCAAGTCGGCCGTCGCGGCATCCTTGAGGGCGCCGGCCAGCTCGGTGATCCGAACGCCGTCCCTCCGGCTCAGGAACAGCCTCGTCACCAGCGCAGGGCCGTGCCCCTCCAGGTCGAGATCGTCCGCGACGACGGGATCCGAATCGTCCGCTGCCTCCAGGGTGGTGTCCAGAACCTCGGCGAACGCGTACTCCCAGGCCTCCAGCGCGTCACTGTCGTCAGCCAGGTCGTCCAGCCATCCGGCATCTTCGCCGGGAGCCAGGTCTTCGCCGTCCCTCTCCACGAGCTCGGCTTCTTCGGCCAGCCAGAGGAGGACAGGGTTCACGGCGGCCGTCTGTACCGTCGTCTTGCGGACCTCGTCGGCAAGAGCACGGAGGTCGGCGAGAAGCGCGGATCGCCTCGCCTGGGCGGCGAGTTCCGCCTCTTCAGGCAGGCGGACCGGCGGGAGCACCGGCGGGAGGTCGAACGCATCCTCGAGGTCTATGTCGTCCCAGTTGACCGGCTCGTCGTCAAGGTCGCTCACGTAGTACTCGTCCAGGTCGACGCCTTCGAGCACCCTGCCGTTCCTGAGGTCCAGGACGAGAGGATCTTTGTCCGCCACAGCTCACCAGCCTAATAACGGCGCACCCTCCGCGGGTGCGCCATCCGCGTCACGAGATCAGGATTCACGGCTGGCCGCTCCCCAGCGCGGTGAGGCGGCGGTTCCCGCTTCCAGGTCGAACGGCTAGGGCCGCTACTCTCGGCGCATGTCCGAGAATAAGAGCATCATCGGCCGGTGGCGTATCACAGAGATGGACAACTGGGATCAGGAGGCCGTCGATCTGGTCCAGCCCGGCTTCATCGAGTTCGATGATGGCGGCCTCGGCGGTCTTAGTTTCATCGTGGTGACGGGAGAACTCGACTGCCGCGACGCGGATCGTGATGGCAGGCCGGGCGTTGAGTTCTCGTGGCAAGGCTCCGACGAGGGCGACGATGTGAGCGGCCGCGGCTGGGCCGCGCTCAACCCCGATGGCAGGATCGAGGGTCACATCTACTTCCACCTTGGTGATGATTCCGCGTTCCGAGCCGAGCGATTCAACGGAGTCGCCCAGTGAGCACGCTGCCACCAGTTGCGGGCTCCCCGGTCGCCAGCCAGGTTCTCTGAGCACAGACTCCCAGGGTCTTGACCGACTGATTAGTTTTGACCGGTGAGGTGTGATGGCTGAGGACGAGGACCCGCCGATCGCGGCCGTCCTAGCGAAGCTGGCTGGGCAGGACGCGGCGGCCGTCGAGGATGCGCGGGCCGCGCTGGAGTGGATTGCCGGGGACCAGGGCCTGGTCTTCATCACTCAGCAGCGCATCCAGAACTTCTGCTGGTACGACCTGCCGGTGAAATGGTTCATCGATCCCGACGACAAGCTGCGGGTCGTCGCGGCGCTGGCCCAGGCTCTGGACCTGCTGCAACTGCCGCGGTACGCCGCCGTCTGCCGGTCCGGGACGACCCGCGAGGTCCTGAGCGCGTATGAGACCGGCCTCGCGCAGGGTAAGGCCGCCTTCCGCCGGGCGGCGGCCGCCTCCGGCGTCATGCCGCCTGACCTGCCGGACTTCCAATGGGGTCCGGCGATGGGCTTCGAGGAGGCTTCGGCGTGGTCGTCGACCGCCGAGTTCCTCGAGGTCGCCGTGTCCAGCGGCGATCTGGTCCCGGGGCGGCGGGGCTGGAAGGCGCGCCAGCAGGAACTTGTCCGGGCGCACCTCAACGTCCCGCAGGTCGGGCTGCTCGGGCAGACACTGGCCCAGGTGATCGTCACCGAGCGTGCCGAGACCTGGGTCAACGCGCGGCGCAGCGAAACCCGCCGCCGGATCCTCGCCGCGATCGCCAACCGGCTGCTCCACCCCGCCGAACTCCCCTCCGCTACAGCTGCCGACCCCCTTCCCCGGCTGCGCTGGCTGCTGGACCAGCTGGACGGCGGTATCGCCCTCACCCAGACCGGCAATCTCAACCGGAAGTTCGTCCAAGACAGCGCGGACCGGTTCGAGTGGGACTTCTCCCGCCCGCCGCGGACCGAGGACGACCTGTATGACCTGTACCAGCTGCGCCACTTCGCCCAGGACCTGGGCCTGGCCCGCCGGTCGGGCCGCAAGCTCACGCTGACCGCCAAGGGCCGCCGCCTCCTCGCCGACCCCGGCAGCCTGTGGCGCGCTGTCGCCGTCGGCCTGCTCGGCGACAACGGCTTCTTCGTATACACCGGGGAGCTGTTCCTGGCCCTGCTCCTGGGTGCCGACTCGGTGCCCGACCGCCAGATCACGGCGACCGTGGGGCAGACGGTTGCCGAAGAGGGGTTCCGGGCAGCCCGGTCCGGTGAGCCACCGGACGAATACGACATCAGCAGGGCCATCCACGAAACGAGCAACCTGTGCCGGGCCCTGGGCCTGCTGGCGTCCGGCGGTGACTGGCGCGACCGCAGCCACGGGCTCACCAGCACCGGCAAGTCCACCGCTCTGGAAGCCCTGCGAGCCAGGGCCACCGGCTCGCGAACGATCCCATGGCCCTGACCTCGCGAGGGCGGCGTTCGACTGGAGGCGAATCAACGCCGCCATCTCGGCAGGGTCAGGCCGTAGCGCCACAGCCCGTTCGGGATAATTGACATCTTTGGCCGAACGATCCGTGGTTCCTGCCGCTGGTCACCAGACAAGACCCAAGCGCGGGGAAGCCTGGCCTGCGGGCCGAACTCAACGGGTCCCGGCTATCGCATTGCGCCGATGACGCAGCCGCCGGCCACGGCGATCAGGATGCCGGCCAGCACCTTCCGCGCCTGGGACGTTCCCGGCTTGGGCACGTGGAAGGCCCAGATGCCGATGCTGGCGTTGACCAGCAGGCTGAGCTGGGCGATGGTGAAGCCGGTTCCGGTGCCCACCCGGGCGACGAGGCCGAGCAGGGTGAGGTCGCCGATGCCGAACAGGACGCCGGCGCCGAGCTGCGTGGCCGCGGGCCGCAGGCCCAGCCGGGCCGGCTCGCCGGCCGGGAGGGCCAAGGCCAGGGCGGCGCCGAGGATTCCGATGGCGAGCGGGAAGTTGCTTACCTGGGCGGGTACTGCGGCCCATTGTGCTGGAACGAAGTAACTTCCCCACAGAAGCCCTGCCGCGCCCGCCCATAGCAGGCCGCCGCGTGCTGTCGCGGCCTGCCGGCCCGGCTCGGCCGCCATAGCTGCCCGTGGGGATGGCGGACTGGGCGGGGTGGCGGAGCCGCCCTGGGAACTGACGATCAGGAGTACTC
>JBAUAY010001003.1:0-2112 GCA_049676235.1 Streptosporangiaceae bacterium | reverse complement strand
GCCAAGAACCCGCGACGGCTCGTCCCGCGCGGGCTCGTCGTGCGGGCCCGGATACCCACGATCCCTCGTGACGGCGCGCCCACCGCCCCGAACCGGCGGGCCCGGGAGGGTAGATGACGCCAGCCCGCGTCGCCCGGCTGTGCCTGGGCTGGCAATACGCGACGCCACATCCGGCGCCCGGGCCGCCGCCACGCCGGCCCACACCGCCGGAGCAAGAACGGCTCAACCCGGACTGGACGGCGGCCCAGCGCCGTGAGGAGAGCCTGCTCAACCGGCCGCTCAAGGCGGTGTTCGCCATCGCCGTGGGCATCGGCCTGGCGGCGGTTGTGCTAGGCGCCGCCGGCTGGCTCAACGTTCTCGTGGCCGGGCTCGGGGTGATCTGCTGCGCGCTGATCGCGGCGGTCAGCGGGTACGCCATCTGGCAGGGGCAGCGTGCGCTGCGGTCGCGACTGGCCGGCGAGCGGGCGAGGGTCGGCAAGATACGGACGGCTCAGGAGAGCCGGCTCTTCGCCTGGCAGGCCGAGCACGCCGCCCGGGTCCGGGAATGGGAGGCCCTCCGTTTCGCCTATGAGCATCAGAAGCGCTGGTACGCGGTCTGCGTGCCGGACGGGGTCCATCGTGTCGACGTCGTCGGCGGCACGCTTTCCGGCTGGTCCGCCATGCTCACCACGGCGGGCGCGAACCGGCTGGCTGCGGGGGGCGAGATCACGGTACTTGACCTGTCCGAGGGCTCGGTCGCGCTGGACCTGATCGGCTTCGCTCACGCCTCGGGTGTCGATCCGCTGGTGTGGGTGCTGCCCGATGACCTGCCCGGGCTCGACCTGGGCACCGGGCTCGCCAAGGACGCCCTGGCTGACCTGCTATCCTTGGTGGCCAGCGTGACCGAAGAGCAGGGTTCAGCTCGTGACCTCTCGCTCGACAACGCCATACTCGAGCGGGTCATCGACGTGCTCGCCGAGAATACGCAGCGCCAGGCCACGGTGGCCAGCGTTGCCGCCGGGCTGCGGGCACTGGCCCAGGTCGGCGATCCGCGCGACGATGTGGCCGCCGGGCTGATCACGTCCGGGCAGGCGGACAGGCTCACCGCTTTGTTCGGCCGCGGCGCCACCGACCGTGTGGTCCTCGAGCGGGCCTGGATCCTGGAGTCCCAGCTGCGCAAGCTCGCGGCCGTAGGCACCGCGCTGGTCCCGCTGCCACGGAGCGCACTGCGTGTAGTCGCGCTGGGCCAGCGCGTGGGCGCGGTCGCGAGCAAGGTGCTCGGGACCTATCTGACGGTCGCGCTGGCCCACCTGCTGCGCGAAACGCAGCCGGGGCGGCCCTGGCAGCACACGCTGTTCGTGCTCGGCGCGGACAAGCTTCGCGGCGATACGCTCGACCGGCTGAGCGACGTGTGCGAGCGGTCCGCGACCGGGCTGGTGCTGGCCTATCGCGGCATCCCCCCGCACGTCAAGCAGCGGCTGGGGCGGGGGGACGCCGCCGTCGCCTTCATGCGGCTGGGAAACGCCGAGGACGCCAAGGCCGCGAGCGAGCAGCTCGGCACCGAGCACCGCTTCGTGCTCTCCCAGCTCACCGAGACGATAGGCGGCTCGGTGACGGACACCACTACCAGCGCGTACACCAGCACCACCGGGTCGGTGAGCTCAGCCGCCGCCTCGTGGTCGCAAAGCGAGGGCCTGTCCCGCAGCACCGGGCACGGCCATAGTGACGGCAGCCTGCTGCTGCCGTCCCGGGCGAGCTTCTCGCGCAACGTCCAGACCAGCGATTCGCAGAGCATCAGCGAGAGCGAATCGGTCAGCACGGGTGTCAGCACGAGCACCGCGTGGGGGTTGACGACATCGAAGGCGACGGGAGACAGCGAATCGCTCGCGCTGGCCTTGCAGCGTTCCCGTGAGTTCCTGGTCGAGCAGCACGAACTGCAGCAGCTCCCGGCCAGCGCGATGATCATCACGTACGCAGGTCCGGCCGGCCGGCAGGCGGTCATGGCCGACGCCAACCCGGGCATCGGCGGGCTCAGCGCCGCCACCCCGCTGGCGCTCGAAGAATCCCGCAGCCTGCCGGCCGCCGGGTCCTCCGGGGACATTGGGTCCGGGGCGGCGCAGGAGCCAGCGGCCG
>JBAUAY010001002.1:0-7596 GCA_049676235.1 Streptosporangiaceae bacterium | reverse complement strand
GTCATCGACTACGAGATACTCAAAATCACGAAATGTTTGCCGCAGTACCGAGTCGACGGTCTCACCGACATATGTGGCGACGTTAGAGGCGGGCGTCACGACCGTGACACGAGGTGAACGACCGGTATCGAAAGCGGCCATGTGCTAAAGCTCCTGAGCTTAAGTGAGTTGAAGAGCTGCTATACAAAGGGTCTACCAGAAGAGTGAGCCTAACAGTTGGATGTATGTCCCCGCCGCGACTTTGGAGCGGGCCCGGCCCGGCCGCTAGCTTAGCCATAGCGCCGGGCCTCCGTCTCCCCTGGAAAAGAGACACTACCCGAGTTACGCACCAGCCCCGTCGCGGCACGTCAGAACCGGGGCTGGGCCAACTCAGCCGTTCATCGCGTACTCGGCCACCCAGGCGACCGTCATGGTCTCGATGGTGCCGCTAGGCTGTGCCGAGTCCTGGTTCTGCGACTGCAGGGTCAGGTTCATGGGAATGGTGGGCCACTGGGCGGGGGAACTCAGCGAACTGCGGGAGACGCTGGCCCAGACCCGGCCGTCGATCGTGTAGGTCATCGCGTTCGGCGTCCACTGCACGCCGTAGGTGTGCCACGCCGTGCCGCTGCTGTCCTGGGTGGGGCTGGCGATGACGCAGCAGCCGCCGTTCCCGTCCGGGCCCACGTGCAGGCTGGCGGAGAAGTTCTGCCGGGACCCGCCCGCGTCCTGGAAGAAGTCGACCTCGGGCGGCCAGACACCCTGCTGGGACGGCCACAGGATGGCGAGGTTGTTGATGGACAGCCCCGGCTCGTAGTCGCCCTTCATGCGGACGAGATACATGCCGTAAGTCTGCGGGTTCCCGTAGAACTGCACGCCGCCCTGGGCCGAGGACGTCGCCATAATGTGCATCGCGCCGCCGCTGACCGATACGTTGGACGGCGCCCAGTTGCCGTCCGGGTCACCGCCGGGCTCGCCGTTGTAGGCGAGCCACCCGGACGGCAGGCTATTACCCGGGAAGTCGGTGCTGTAGGTCAGCTGCCAGCCGGCCCCGCTGCCGGGCGGCGAGGTGCCGTCACCCCCGGTGCTGCTGGGCGCGCCGGACCTGCTCGGGCTGGCCGACGCGCTCGCCCTGGCCTTCTTCGCGGCGTGGTGCCGGGGGAAGGCGGAATGGCTGGCCGGCACGCTGCCAATGCCCGAGTAAAAACAGCAGCTGGGGGCGACCGACAACGCGCTCACCGCGGATTTCCCGGCGTGCTGCCGGGCGTGCGGCCGGCTAGCGTCCGCGGTCACATGGATCGGCTGGGTGACGACGTGCATGCCAACCAGGCCCACGGCCACCAGCACCGCACTCACCGGGGCCACGATGAGCAGCAGCCAGGTCCGGCGCCGCCGACCCGGCCCGGCCACGCCCTCCTCCGCCTCTGGGGCCCCGGTCGCCGGGCCGGGCGCGACCCGGGCGTGCCTGGCAGGCCTGGACGACGTCGATCTCATCGGTGCTCTCCAGGGTCGGGGGCCATGCTCTCCAGGATCAGGGGCGATGGAATGTCTCGGGCCGCCATGGGAAAGGCATGGCGTGATCGGCGGGTCACGAAACGCACCAAAGAAACCCGCCGCTCACGCGACGAATACTGACCGCGCCTCCCACTTTTCGGCATGAAGCTGCTCCCGGAGGTCATCTGTAACCGGGAATACCATACCGAGCGGTCACGCTGTCCATCAGCGGAAATGCAGATAAAGCCGACGATGTTTGCGACAGTTACTAACACTTTGCCGGTTTTCGGCCAGTAATTCCGAGTCGTCTGAGGGTGGCGGAGCGGGCCGAGGCTCGTCATGCTGCCGATGCCAGGCCCTAGAAGAGCCATTAATGAGGGTATTGGCATGGCCCCGGCGAGTTTGCCGCCTATGGGCTGATGTGCGTGGCTTGACTGACGGGCGCGGTTTTCCAAGATCGAAGGTGCCAACCAGGCGCGTCTGATGGCCTCCGGAGCGGACGAGCGTAGTCTGCTGGTGGGCCCGGTTCCTCGCCCGGATGCCCAGATCCGGCTAGCCACGGCCGGGCCGGCCCGGCCGGTGCACTCAGGTCGGGTCGGGCTTCTCGGGTAAAGTGGGCTCGGCAGTGACGCTCTTAGGCCACACTTGGCCAAGTGCCTTGCCTCCGTTGGTGCCCGCAACCTGCAGTAGCGCTCCATCACCGGAGATCAGGAAGCGGCGGGCTCGGGCCCCGGCCCGGGTAGCCCACCTCGCGCACGGCCTTCAGGCAAACCGACGGCGTCCCGTTGCCATCGGCGGGACAGGGAGCGTAATGACAGAGGCAAGTATTTGGGTCGGCCTACTGGATCTTGATGATTCCGAACCCGTCCGCGACGTGAGCGGTCCGCTCGGTGACCGGCACGATATGGCCCGGGTACTGATCCGCATGCACCAGGCACCCATAGGGTATGTCCTGCTGCCCGTAGCGCCCGCCGACTCCCTGACGGCGCGAGCCACCAGCCTGGCCGAGAGAACGCTGGCCGAGCGAATACGGCGGCATGAAGAACTTGATAAAGAAGCTCAGGATGCGCAGAAATCAGCCGGGTGGATGGCTGCGGTCTCCTGCCCGCACCGGTTCGCCACTTCTGGCGGCGCAGGTGTGACGGTCATCATCTGCACCAGAGATCGTACAAAAGGCTTGCGCCAGTCCCTGCGGTCGATCCAGCAGGTGAACTATGAGCCACTCGAAATCCTCGTTGTCGATAATGCGCCGACTCGGGACGACACTCGTGAGCTCGTGACAGCCCTAGCAAAAGATGACGAACGGATTCGTTACACGTGCGAGCCGAATCCTGGCCTGTCCCGCGCCCGCAATCACGGTGTGGCGCGAGCAAGGTTCGACCTGATCTGCTTCACCGACGATGACACACGGGTCGATCCCGGCTGGCCCGCAGCCATCGCTGCCGGGTTCGCGGCGGACCCTGAGGCCATGTGCGTAACGGGACTGGTTGCCTCGAGTTCCCTCGACACCGGCTCGGAGCGATACTTCGACTCACGCTACTCGTGGGGAGAGGCCTTCGAGCCTCGCCGTTACGACCTCGTCACTCATCGTCATCCTTCGGTACTTTACCCTTTCAGCGCCGGCGTTTTCGGGACAGGAGCCAACTTCGCCATCCGCCGTAGCGCCGTCAACGACCTCGGCGGCTTTGACCCGATACTGGGCACGGGGGGCCCTGGCCGAGGAGGCGAGGATCTGGATATGTTCCTTCGCGTCATCCTGGCTGGCGGCCGGATCTGCTACCTGCCATCGTCCCTGGTCTGGCACCAGCATCGCTCGGACGTGGACGCGCTGGGCGAGCAGATCTACTCTTATGGCCACGGACTAGGCGCCTACCTGGCCAAGCAGTTGATTAGCCGCCAGATGCCAGTTTCCCTCCTCGGCCGTGGTGTGCGTCACGCGGGAGTCATCCTCGGTCGCACGCGACAGGCCTCACGGGCAGGCCAGATGCGAGCGCGCGGCAGGCGGTTGGCGCTCATCGAGGCACGTGGAGTCGTGGTCGGCGCGCTCTGCTACCGCAGGGTCGCTCACCAGGTATCAGGCCCTTCTCGAAAGCCGTGATGGCCCAAAGAGCGGATCACCTGATCCCACGGGAAGCCTTTTCCGTAAGGAATGATGACCAAGAATAAAAAGCTGGCCAGCGGCGCTCCGGGGCCGACGATGAGCTGTCGTCGGAGCACCTCCCGGCCGTGCTTTCCGCACGGCACGGCGGTTCCCTGGGGGACATGGTCAACAAGGTGCTCCGGCGGCGGCCCTGATCGCGCCCGCTAACCCCTGGCGGATACGCGTGTAAACCCCCTGCCCAACCCGGGCGTCATAGAGTCACAGGCGAGAAACGCGAGGGACGGAGGGTGCTGTCTGCTCATAAGGGTGCCGTAGGCGAAGATGGCGGCGCGCAACATGGCCTGGAGTCGCGGGGCAAGCAACCCTGGTAGGCCGGCTCGGTCGGCGTGGTCGTGTCTCGCCTTCCCGATCAGCGTATGTCTCCGATAGGGTACCGGGTGCACAGTCCTGACCACAGAACCACCTTGAGGCCAGACCGTCTGACCATGTTTGACGGTGAGATCGCGGCCTCCATCGCCAGGGGCGAGCTGGCTGGTCTTCGCGCTGCCTTCGACCGGTACGCCGCGGTTCTTTACGGCTACTGTCATTCTCTGCTCATCTACCCGGCCGACGCGGCTGATACCGTCCACGACACCTTCGTCATCGCCTGGACCAAGATCCCATGCCTGCAGGATCCTGCCCGCTTGCGGGCGTGGCTGTTCGCCATAGCCCGTAACGAGTGTTACAGCCGCCCCCGGGCCGGCGCCTTGTCGGCACCGCGCGCTGACACCGCCGAGATGACCCGACTCGACGCCGGTGTCGGTGATGCGGAGCTCCAGTACCTCGTCCGGGCCGCGCTCACTGGCCTGGAGTCAGCCGAGCGCGAGCTCATTGAGCTGAACCTGCGCTACGAGCTCGAGGGCGCTGACCTCGCGGATATCTTGGGCATGCCGCGTCGCCAGGCGCAGGCGCTGGCCGCGCGGGCCCGCTCCCGGTTCACGAAATTGCTTGGCATCCTGCTGGGCGCCTGGCCGGCACGTGGCCGGTGCCCAGGCGCGGCTGGCCTGCTGGACAGCTGGGACGGCACGCTGACCGCTGCGTTGGGCAAGCGGCTCACAAGTCACGTGCGGCGCTGCTCGGTGTGCGGCAGGATCAAGCAACGTGAGATCCGCCCGGCGATGATGCTCGCGCTGCTGCCTGCCGCCGTGCCTCCGGACCGGCTGTGGGAGCGGGTCATGGGCCTGGTGACGGATCACTCACCAGAAGCGGAAGACTACCGGCAAAGGATCGCGCGTCGCGCGGAGCCACTCAGCAGCACCGGCTTCCCGGTGCAGGCGACGAGACCACCAGCGCCGCGCTTGCCCGGCCGCTACGTGCTGACCGCCGGGGCTGCCGCAGCCGTTGTCCTGCTCGGTGGGGGGGCATTCCTGGTTAATTACAACTCCTCCCAGAGCGGGCACTCGCCGGCTGGCGGGGCCAGCGTGCCGACGGGATCCAGAGGCTCAGCGAGGGCACTCAAGGTAGTTCCGCGAGACTCTTCCTCGCGCGCACCTTCTCCCGCTCGCTCCCTGACGCCGGCCGGATCCGAGGGCCTGTTCCCGGCATCAGCCACGAGTTCGGCTCCTGTGAGGGTGGCGCCGACCACCAAGGCGCCGACCAGCAAGGCCCCCACCAGCCCGGCACCGAGCAAGACTCCTACGAGCCCGGCGCCGACGAGCAAGGCTCCCACCAGCCCGGCGCCGACCAGCCCGGCTCCCACCAGCCCGGCGCCGACCAGCCCGGCGCCGACCAGCCCGGCGCCGACCAGCCCGGCTCCCAGCAGTCCGGCGCCGACCAGCAAGGCCCCCACCAGCTGACCTAAAGGCGGGTAGTGATAGGGATGGCGGCGTCGTAGCCAAGGAAGTCGCCATTGCGGACCGTGACCGGACCAGCGTGGACAGTCGCACAGAGTGCACTCCACCCCGGATGGCAACTGAGGGCATTCTCTGGGTTAGTCCGAGAGCGGCTGGCAGCTATGGTGCCGAGTAAACCGTAGCGTGCTGCCGCTACGGATGCTGCCAGACCCGCATGTACTCAACCTTCATCGCGGCAGACGCATCGGCAACACCCTGAGCCGCATAATCAAGGACTAGGAACATCGGCGCGGAAGTGACCCCGGAGGTCACGCTTCCGATATCAACGCCATCGTAGTAATAGGTGATGATCCCGGGCTCCCAGTTCGCGGCAAAGGTATGCCAGCCGGCCGTATATGTGCCGCTGGGGCAGCCGCTTCCACCGCCCGCGCCTATACCCTCGGGATCTGGCGCGTTATGAAGGTGCGCGCACACCTGGCCGCCGATGCCTTCGGCGATGTCGATTTCACCGTCTTCAGGCCAGTTCTGGCCATCGGCCCACACGCCAGGCCAGTTGGCCACCTCGCCCGGGTGACCCGGCACCCCGGGCAGCCACACCCGCGCCTCGATAAAACCATACGTGAAATTGAACTTGCCCATCGTGCTCACCAGGCCAGCCGCATACACGGGATCGGCTATGCCGCAATTCTCGCTCTTCTGGGTAAGAGCGAGGCTAAGCACCCCGCCGCCCTCGGTAACCTGGGCGGGATCATAACAGTCATCTTCCTGGCTGTTGGCCGGAGCGGTAATGCCCGAGCCATACCAGCCGGTCGACCACTTGGTCGTGTCCAGGCTGGTGCCGTTGAACTCACCGTCGAACTTGAGCGTCCAGTCACCGGGCACGCCAGTCGGCATCGGCATCACTGCCCGTGGGTGCCGCGTGTGCGTTGGTGTTGGCTTCGGCGGCGGAAGCCCCGGCAGGAGTGGTGGCACTTCATAGATCTGCGCCGGCTGCGACCTCTTGACCGTGACGGTCCGCTTGGCGGATCTGGCCGTCAGCGGCCCCCATTGCATGAGGATGGCTGCTGCGCAGATAAGCATGGCGGTAATGAGAGCCGTCGTGATCATGGCGTTGGCCGTGAACCGTGACCGTCGGCTACTGCGCTTCGGTCGTTGATGGTGCCCAGACTGGGGCGTTGGAGGAGCCACCTGCGGCATGAGGTCGCCTTAGTCCTACGCTGATCAAGGGACGCCAAGACCGCTTGATCTGACGGCGCCGGTGGTTCAG
This sequence comes from Streptosporangiaceae bacterium, assembly GCA_049676235.1. Classification (GTDB taxonomy): domain Bacteria; phylum Actinomycetota; class Actinomycetes; order Streptosporangiales; family Streptosporangiaceae; genus Palsa-504. The sequence continues at coordinate 926 of JBAUAY010001002.1, read as the reverse complement.
GCACCGTCAGCACCACGGTGCACAATCGTAAATTCTAGAGGACACCCGCCCGGCGTGTCTCAGGAATCATCCGGCGGGCCGGGCGTTTGCGCCCTGGTCGTGTCACTCCAGTCCGGAACCATCCGTGATCGGATGAGAGATCGGGCAGGTGGCTCGTGACGGACGCAGCTCCCGGGCGCCCCGCGTTCTGAGCCCGGGCGGATGAACCCGGGCGGATGTACCCCCGGGCAGGTAACACTGAGCTGGCGGTGCTGCAGCGGCTGGTGCCAAGCCGGCGCCGGCTGAGCGCGGGATGATCTCAAGCTCGCTGTAAACCACGGCGTCGGCCCAGGCGTCTCTTAACTAGCGACCGAACGTGTTGTCCTTTGTTGAAATCCTGGAGCAGGCTCTCGGATTCCCGAGGTTGTGGCCGACGATAACAAGGTGGGGTTACATATGACGGTTCCGTCTGACGGAGAGCTATATTGGCCGCGCGTTTCGGTAGTCATCCCAACACTGAATGAAGCCCGCAACCTGCCCTACGTCTTTGCCCGCATGCCGTCGTACATCCACGAGGTGATCGTGGTCGATGGTCACTCCGTTGACGATACGCTTGCTGTTGCCCGCAAGATTCGGCCGGATGTTCGTATCGTCATGCAGACCCGCCGGGGCAAGGGAAACGCACTGGCCTGTGGTTTTGCAGCGGCGACCGGGGACATCATCGCCATGATCGACGCGGACGGCTCCGCCGATCCGGGCGAGATCCCGAGGTTCGTCGGGGCGCTCCTCGATGGTGCTGACTTCGCGAAGGGGACGAGGTTCGCCAAGGGCGGGGGCAGCAGCGACATCACCCGCGTCCGCCGCCTCGGCAACCGTTTCCTAAGTGCTGTCGTCAACATGTTGTACGGAACTAAGTACTCGGACCTCTGCTATGGCTACAACGTCGT
>JBAUAY010001001.1:0-2802 GCA_049676235.1 Streptosporangiaceae bacterium | reverse complement strand
TCGATCCTCGCCGTGACTTTCGCGGAAGGTGCCGAGCGCAATCGCGCGCTCGGGCTCTACGGCGCCGTCACCGGTGTATCGGGGTCGGTCGGAGTACTCGCAAGCGGTCTGCTCACCGAAGGCGCGGGCTGGCACTGGATCTTCCGCATCAACGTTCCGATCGGCATCCTTCTCATCGCGATGGCAGCTGTCTTCCTTCCCGTCGACGCTGGCCGCGGTCGCAGGAGCGAGCGCTTCGACGTGGCCGGCGCGGTCACCGTCACCGGAGGCCTGCTCCTGCTCGTCTACGCGCTCAGCCACGGCGCCGAACACGGCTGGGGTTCCGGGTCGACGCTCGGACTGTTCGCCGCGTCCGTCGTGCTGCTTTCGGCTTTCGTGGGGATCGAAGCACGGTCCCGGTCACCGCTGGTGCCCGGCTCGTCGGTACGCAACCGCACGCTGGTGGCGGCGAACCTGTCGTCGTTCTCCACGTTCGGAGCGTTCTTCGCCTTCATCTTCCTCGGTTCGCTGCTGATGCAGCAGGTTCTCGGTTATTCGCCGACGCAGACGGGCGTCGCGTGGCTGGCCACAACGGCGACGTCGGTCGTAGCGGCTGGGATCACGGGAGGCAAGCTCGTTGCGCTGGTGGGCGTGCGGCGCCTGCTCGTCGCGGGCCAATCGCTCCTGGCGATCTCCGTACTGTTGCTGACGCGGATTCCGGCTAGAGGGGACTTCGTAACCGACCTGCTGCCGGCGTTGCTCCTGGCTGGCGTGGCCGGGGGAATGGCTGCTCCGGCCGTACAGATCGGCGCTCTGTCCGGTGTCACGCAGTCGATGACCGGCCTGGCGTCCGGGCTCGTCGAAACCATGCGCGAGATCGGGGGCGCCGTCGGTGTGGCTGCCGTGTCGACGGTTCTCGTCTCGCGGGGCGGGGTGAACGCTTTCCACGCCGCGTTCTGGGTGATATTCGCCATCGCGGCCCTGGGTGCGCTGACAGCCGCGATTGGCTTCCCGCGGCGCACAACGCAAGAGATCGAGCCTGAGCCGGCGCCATCCGACGTTTCGATCGGAACCGACCGAAAGACTCCGACTGAGACCCGACTTAGGAGCTGATTCGGCGCGCTACGGCTGCCCGGTATGACTCTCGGGTGCCCGTGGCGGTGTAGCTGACAACACCAACCAAAAAAGGAGAACCAACATGGGAAAGATCATCATGAGCGACAACGTCTCGCTCGACGGAGTGGTCCAGGACCCGGCCGGTGATGAGGGCTTCAGGGTCGGCGGCTGGGTCGGCGTGATCGCGGGCCGGCCAGAGCTAGCCAAGGTCACGCTCGACGAGGCACTGGGCACCCAGGCCCTGCTGCTGGGTCGGCGTAGCTACGAATGGCTCGCCGCGCGGTGGCCATCCCGGACTGGCGCCCTGGCGGACAGGTTGAACAGCCTGCCCAAGTACGTCGTATCCTCAACCCTCGAAGATCCCGACTGGAACAACTCGACGGTCCTGAAGGGCGACGTGGTGACCGAGGTCTCGAAGCTGAAGCAGGAGCTAAACGGGGAAATCCAAGTCCCCGCCAGCTTCCAGCTGACGCGCACCCTGATGGAGCACGACTTGGTCGACGAGTTGCGGCTGAAGATCTTCCCGGTCGTGCTCGGGGCCGGCGAGCGCCTCTTCGGCGAGACCAGCGACAAGAAACCCATGCGCCTCGTCAACACCACGACCATCGGTGATGGCCTCGCCTTCCTCACCTACGAGATGGTCCGGGGCGCCTAGCGGGCGTCGGACGGCGTCAGCGTTCTGAGAGCCCGGATGCCCGCCCGCCGGGGTCCTCCCAGAGTTACTTCAGCGCCGTGTGTGCGAGGCTGGCACAATCCGCATTCACCCGATCCGGGCGGCTTCAGGCTGTGCGGCGTTGCTTGGCGTCACATCGTGGGCGGCGCCACTCGTCGCTGGTCTTGTCCGGCCGCCCGACGTTCACGACCTGGACGGGCAGGTCGCCAGCCGCCTGGAGCACCTGGTCCGCGACCGTGGACCCGGTCAGCAGACGCGACCAGCGCGAGCGGCGGCGCGACCCGACCACGAGCTGACAGGCTCCGGCCTCGCGGGCGGCCAGGATCAGCCCGGAAGCAGGGTCGTCGGCCCTGACCTCGCGCAAGGTCCCGCCCAGTTCGCCGAGGAGCCGGCGGTCCTTCTCCAGCCGGCCCTTCGGCGGCCGGTCGAGGTTATCGAGCGCCCGGACGTGCACCCCTTGGAGCCTGGCATCGGACAGCCCGGCGAGACAGGCGGCGTAACGGATGAGCCATTCATCAGCGGGTGAACCCTCCAGGCCGACCACGATCACCGAGGCGTTCACCGGCCCGCTGATGCCGCGGGCCGCCAGGAACGTCGTGACCGGATCGGGAACTGAGTCATCGAGCCAAAGCTGTGCGAGCTCCCGCAAGGCGGCGAGGTTCGCGAAGCGGAAATAGCTCGACAACGCCGCATCTACCCGCTCGGCCGGGACAACCAGGCCCTGGGCCAGCCGCTGCCGCAACGCCGACGGCGCAAGGTCGACCAGCGTGATCTCGCCGGCCCGCACGAACGCGTCCGGCACCGGCTCGGTCCGGTGCACGCCGGTGATCCGGGAGACGACCTCGCCCAGCGAATCGATATTGGCCACGTTGAGGGTCGTATAGACATCGATGCCGTTGGCCAGTAGCTCGCTGACGTCCTGCCAGCGTCTGGCGTGCCGCTCACCGGGCAGGTTCGCATGGGCCAGCTCATCCACCACCGCCAGCTCCGGGCGACGGTCCAGAACCGCCGTCACGTCCAGCTCCGCAAAGCTC
>JBAUAY010001000.1:0-3985 GCA_049676235.1 Streptosporangiaceae bacterium | reverse complement strand
CGGCTGGGCGGCCATGGATAGAGGCTTTCAATGGCCTGATAGTCGATGGCTCTTAGCAGCTACCGAAGGCCGGTACTACAATTCTGTAATGCCGACGGATTTAAGCTGGAAAAGGCCAGTGTTCTGACCCGATTCCGCGAGTAGGCCGGTGACACGACCGTTTAGATGCCGATAGGTGCCGCTCTGGCCTGGGATGATGATCGCTGCCAAGTGATTATCGGCCCAGTGGAGAGGACACCTATCTGGTGAGCAGGATACGTGCTGGTGGCCGGCGGCGTCAGCAGGTGCGGGCCGGCGTGCCGGATCGGTCGCTGACGGCGAACGCGGGGCTGGCTGTGATCACCGAGTTGTGCGGTCGGCTCGGCGTGATCGAAGCGGTGGATGCCGCGGTCGGCCCCATCAAGCAGCGGGATCGCGGGTTTAGCGCTGGGGAGCTGCTGGCCGGGATCGCGGCGGCGCAGCTGGCCGGGGAGGATTTCCTGACCGGGCTGGACCGGCAGCGCGCCGACGTGGCGGGCCAGCTGCTTACGCCGGTACCGGGCCTGGCGTCCACCACTGCGGCCGGGCTGGCCCGGCGGATCACTGCGGCCCAGTGGGAGGCGGTCGAGCACGGCCTGGCGGCGGTGACCGGGCGGATGCTGGACCTGGCGCCCGCGGAGCGGGCGGCGGCGCTGGCCGGCGGGCCGGTCACGATCGACCTGGATACCACCGATGTGGAGGTCTACGGCCGCAAGAAGCGCGGCGTGGCCTATAACCACCAGGGGCAGCGGGTCGGGCGGCCGCACGTGGCGGCCTGGGCCGAGACCGAGATCGTGCTGGCCGCTGACCTGGGCGACGGCACCGATGACCCGCGCGCCACCGCGCCGGGACTGCTGCGCCGGGCGCTCGGCTGCCTGCCCCGGCGCGCACGGGCCGGGCGGGTCGCGATGCGGGCTGACGCCGGCTACTTCGCCGGGCAGCTGGCCCGCGCCGCCCACGATGAGCAGATCAGCTTCGCGATCGGCGCCAAGCGGATCGCGCCGCTATGGCGGCTGCTGGCCGGCATCGCCGAGGAGGACTGGCACGACGCGATCGAGATGGACAATGCCCAGGTGGCGGTGGCTGAGTACTGCCCGGACTGGTGGCCGGCGAGCACCCGGCTGCTGGTCCGCCGGGTCCTGCTGGACCCGGCTCAGGTCTCCGCCGACCCGCGGTCCCGGCGCCGCCGCACCCTGCACCCGGACCAGCGCGCCCTGCCGCTCCCCGAGCTGGCCCGGGCGGGAGCGATCTACGCCTACTCCTTCATCCTGACGAACCTGGACGTGACTGCGCCGGACAAGGGCGCCGCCGTGGAGCACTGGTACCGGCACCGCACCACGGTGGAGAACATCTTCCGCGACAGCAAGCTCGGCGCCGCCCTCCGGCATCTGCCCTCCGGATATCCCCGGGTGAACCTGGCCTGGATGTGGGGCGCGCTGCTCGCCGCGACCATGGCCGCCTGGCTGCACCAGCTCACCGCCACCACCCGCGGCGAGGACATCCTGGCCGGGCACGGCGTGCGCGGCGGCAAGGCCATGATCGCCACCTTGCGCTGGCGGCTGATCGCCGTCCCCGGCCGGCTCACCCGCCACGCCCGGCACCTGACCCTGCGGCTCCCGCCCGGCCACAGCCTGCTTCCCGAAATCCTGGCCCGACTGCGCGAACTGCCCGCCCCCGCCTGACCCCGGCCTCCTGAGCCCCGGCTCCCCGCCCCCGTCCACGGCCTGCCAGCCCCGACCTGCAGAAAGGCACGCAAATCGCGAACCCGGCGCAGCTCCCGGGCTGCCAGCATGCCCGATATCAGCAATCCTGGCGCACCAAGATCATTTACAGCGGCAGCGATCAGCTCACCGCTCTATTCGCGGAATCGGGTCTGACCGTGACCGGAGCCACCACGAAGCCCCCCATTCACAATACTCCGGCTGCGCCGGTCTGGCCATCCGCAGAACGTCGTATAGCAGCGATGATGCGGTCCCGTGCAGACTGGCCATGATCCCTAGAGGGACGACAGAACGAAGGAGAGACAGATGCCCTGGTACAAATGTACTGTCAATGAAGTGGGACCGGCGAGCGACGCTACGGATACTCCGCATCCGGTTGTTTACATCAACCTGACCGATACGGGGGGAAGTTTCTCCAACACCTGGTTCTACGCTGCGAACGGAATTCAGAACCAAGTGCTCGATGTAGCGATTGCCGCGATAAGCGATCGCAAAGACGTAGAGGTGGGCGCTACCGCACCGAAGCCCGAAAACAAACCATATACGGACATTACCCGCCTCTACCTTCTCGCAACTTGACTTGACTCGTTATAAGCCGGGGGTCGAGAGAATTTGATGACCTCTCCCCCCGGGGCTGCCGACCCCGCGTGCGAGGGTTCCGGCCGCCCTGGTGTTTCACCACCTGCCTGCCTCCGAGAAGGCGCGGGTTACTGCGGCGGTACGGCTGGAAACCTGCAGCCGACCGTAGATGTTTTCCAGATGGGTGCGCACGGTTCCCTCGGAGATGCCCAGGTGCCGGGCGATCTGGGTGTTAGTGTGCCCGGCGGCCACCAGGCGCAGCAGCTCGCGTTGCCGGGGCGTGAGGCGGGGAACGGGGTGGCGGCGCCGCTCGGCATCCAGGTAGGCCTGGTATAGGTGCGGGCGCAGCAGCGTGAGCACCGCCCGGTCCCGCTCGGAGAAGTCCGGCCCGGACCTGCGATCCAAGGTTAGCCGCACGTGCCGCCCGGGTCCGGCAGTCGGCGACGGCGCTTCGGGCAGGCACAGCATGAGGCAGTGTTTGATCTCCATCAGCCGGTCGAAATCGGTGTACATGGCGGTGGAATGCCATTGCCGGGCCGAGTAGAAGTCGGCGGGCTTGATGACACTGCGCAGGTCGCCGGTGTGGATTGGGTACATGTCGAACTGGCTATCCCGGTAATGCTGCCACCACGTCCGGTCCAAGTCCTCCGACCCGAGGGTGGACGGGACTTCCTGCACAAACCAGTGCGCTTGCCGACCGCTGTCGAAGCCCTGGAAAACCACTACATCGCAGCGGATCTGGCCCATCAGGTCAGCCAGCAGGGACGGCGGCAGCCCTTCGGCCGGGAGGTCGTCGCGGTGGTCGCTGACAATCCCCGCCAGGGTTCGCAGGTCCCGTCCGCTGGCCACCACCGGAGCTGTCATCAGATCCCCCTCCCCAACAGTACTCCGGTAGCGGCAGTCTGGGTATCGGCAGAACGCCGGATGGCAGCGATGGCGCGGGCCTGCGCACACTGGTGTCTGACCAGCCATAACCAAAGAAGGGGATCGCTATGGCGAAGCTGCAAGACGAATCGTTCACCGGTGAGGGGCTAGAGAAAGCGCTAGTGAATGACGAGCTATCTCAACCCGGGTTGGAATTGCTCGGCATGGTCAAGGCTTCCGATCAAAAGGACCACGTTAGCTTCACAGGATCCGGATGCGACGACTGGATCGACATACCAACCAAAATGATCGAGAAAGCAGAAAGAGTCGCATCGAGCAAGTGCAAAGACCATTCTCATCCGGTCTTTAAGCTGATACTGAAGGAATCGACAAGTGCTGAGGTTCAGGTCCTCTCTGCGTTGCTCGCACAGCGCGCGTCCGGCGAGCACGCAGTTGCGATCATCGATGATCGTCCGGCGGTAGGGCCGTTCCCAATCCAGAGTCCTCAGTCAGCTGGATTCCCCCAGATGGCGAGCCGCGGCCCGCGTGGCGGGTTCCCAGGCGGGGGGTTCACGTGGGCCCCACTAGCGTTAGGTATTGGCCTACCGGGGATGGCCGCTTCTATTGTGTGGGATGGGGGGATTGTCTCCAGCTGGCTGGCGACGTGAGGTGCCACTTCCAATGCGGTCCGGGATGGGGGACAGGTGACATGGTGTGTCTCTGCACGCCGTACTAGAAGGGATTAAGCAGGCTGCTTGTTCGTCCCACTCTCCGCGCACCGCAATAGGCCAGCAGGTCAGCCT
>JBAUAY010000999.1:0-2646 GCA_049676235.1 Streptosporangiaceae bacterium | reverse complement strand
GTGCCACACCGCGGCGATGATCGCGACCAGCACGGGCACCGCGCCGATCAGCAGGGCCGCGTGGGTGACGCTGGTCCTTGAAATACCGGCGTTCTGCACCATGACCGAACCGCCGTACCCGAGCGCGCCCGCGGCCAGCACCTTGGGCGTGAACGCGGCGCGCAGCTTGGCCCGGCCGGCGGTCCGCGCCGCCACGGCCAGCAGGACCGCGGCGGCCAGGCCGAAGCGCGCGGCGGTGAGCCAGCCCGGCGACAGCCATTCCAGGGCCAGCTTGGACAGCGGCACGGTGGTGCCCCAAAGCAGCCCGGCCGCAATGAGGGCTGCGACGGCGTAACGGCGGTTGGTGTTCATGTATCCATACTCGCCGGTAACTATGTAGTATTCGCCGCTAAAGCTCAACAACGATATAATGTTTTGTATTATGGCCGTTGACCTTGATGAAGTTGACGTAATGCTGCTCACCGCGCTGCAGGAGGACGCGGACCGCACCAACGTGGAACTCGCCCGGCTGACCGGCCTGTCGCCAGCCGCGACCCTGCACCGGGTCCGGCGGCTGAAGGAGACAGGCGTCATCCGGGTCATCCGCGCCGAGCTCGATCCGGTCGCGGCCGGCTTCCCGCTGCAGATGTACGTCACGGCCACGCTGGCCCGTCACGACCCGCGCTCGAGCCGCGTGTTCGACGACCAGATCCGCGCCCTGCCGCAGATCATCGCGGCGGACAACGTGGCCGGCGAGACCGACTATCTGCTCACCGTCGTCGCCCGCGACGTCGCCGACCTGCAGACCGTGCTAGCCAGCCTGGCCACCCGCGGCGGCCAGCGGCTGGTGACCTACCTGCGGCTGGCCGAGGTCAAGCCCCCGACCCGGCTGCCGCTGGCCCCGGTCGGGCTCGCGTCCGACCGCCCCGGCCGGCGCCGCCGCCCGAGTAAAGATCATTGAGCCGAACGAGCCGGCTTCCGCGCCCCAGCCACCCGGTCCGCCTCGCTGGCCGAACTACGCCGGAGGCAGCCCGGCCACGACATCCATCGTCGCCCACGGCGGTGGGACTACAGCTCGACGGTGCCGCTGACACAGCTGATCGTGCCGCCGCCGACCCAGACCTGACCGTCACCGTCGCGGGAGACGTGCACCCGGCCGCGGCGGCCCATGACCGTGCCCTGGCTGGCCACGTACGGGGCGGTGACCCGTCCGGCGGCCAGCAGCCACTGCCCGAGCGAGGCGTTCAGGCTGCCCGTGACCGGGTCTTCGACCGAGGTGACCTGCGGGCTGAACGCCCGCACCTCCAGGGCGGCCGGTGAGCCCTCCGGGTAAGGGCCGGCCACGCCGATGTCCAAATCCAGCGCCCCCGGCCGGAGGTCCAGGACCGCCTGGGCGCTGGCCAGCAGCACGGCCACCCAGCCGGGGCCGTTGTCGGCCCAGGCGATGTCCACGATGTCGGCCCGGGTGATGTTCAGCGCCCGCGCCACCCGTTCGGCCACCGGTTCCTCCACCGGCCCACTGCGCAGCAGCGGCGGGGCCGCGAAGGCCAGGCCGGCCTGCGTCTGCCGGACCGTGATCAGCCCGGCCTTGCATTCCTGCACGATCGCGCCCGGGCTGGCCGACCGCCCGCCGACCTCTAGCCAGGCGTGGCAGGTGCCCAGGGTGGGATGCCCGGCGAACGGCAGCTCCCCGGTCGGCGTGAAGATCCGGACCAGGTAGTCCGCCCCGCTCGCCCGCGGCGCCAGCACGAAGGTCGTCTCGGACAGGTTCGTCCAGCGCGCGAACAGCTGCATCTGCTCGGTGCTCAGGCCGTCGGCGCCGAGCACGACCGCGACCGGGTTACCCAGGTACGGGGTGTCAGTGAAGACATCCACCTGGCGAAATTGACGTGTCACAAGCCGAGCCTTCCAGGCGCGGAGCCGTAACGGCAGATCCAATTCCCCGGCCACTGGCCGGGCCCGGGCGGGCCCGCTAACGTGCGGGCATGGGAAACCGGCCGCAGGTCACCGTCCTGGGCAGCCTGAACATGGATATCTCCGTCACCGTGCCCCGGCTGCCCGAACCCGGCGCGACCGTGCTCGGCTCGGCGGCATGCTTCACGCCGGGCGGGAAGGGCGCCAACCAGGCGGTGGCGGCGGCCAGGCTCGGCGCCAGCGTGCGCATGGCGGGCTGCGTAGGCGATGACGACTTCGGCAGGCAACTGCTGGCCGCCCTCCGGGAAGAAAACATAGCGGCCGGCGACGTAAGGACGGTGCCAGGGGTCCCGACCGGGCTGGCCATGATCTCAGTCGATCCCGCGGGGGAGAACCTCATCACGGTCGCGCCCGGCGCCAACCACGAGGTCGGCGCGGGGGAGGTCGCTGCGGCCGCAACCGGCCCGGGTGACGTCCTGGTCATCTGCGCCGAGATCCCGGTGCCCGCGATCAAGGCTGTCCTCGCCCGAGCCCGCGGGGTTTCTGGGTCCGGCGCCCGCTGCGTGCTCAACCTCGCCCCGGCCCCGGCGGAGGCCGCCGCGATCGTGGCCGACGGCGTGGACTGGCTGGTGGTGAACGAGACGGAAGCGGCCGCCGTCCTTGGCCGCAAGGTCGAAGGCCTGGCGGACGCAGGCCACGCCGCCGCGGGGCTGCTCGCCGCGGGCGCGCGGCACGCCGTGGTCACCGCGGGCG
>JBAUAY010000998.1:0-5803 GCA_049676235.1 Streptosporangiaceae bacterium | reverse complement strand
GGCCGGCGCGCGCAGCTGCTGGCTGCGATCGGGACGGCCACGATGCCGGTCCTGCTGGCGGCCGCTCACGTGGCCAACACGACGGCCTACGAGCTGCTGGCGTGGGCGGGTCTGGCGCTGGTGGTGGCCAGGATCGGGCGGACCGGCGACTGCCGCTGGTGGCTGGCCGGCGGCCTGGTCGCTGGCGTCGGGGTGGCCGACGATCACAGCGCGGGTTTTTTCGCCATCGCGCTGGTCATCGGCGCCCTGCTCAGCGGCGGCCGGCGGATGATCTTCAACCGCTGGTTCGCGGCCGGTGCCGCGATCGCGGTGGCGTTCGAGATTCCCGACCTCTGGTGGCAGGCACAGCACCAGTGGGCGACGATCGCCATGACCCACGCACTGAACCAGGAACACGGCGGCCTGGGCAACATCGGCACCTTTGTCATCGGCCAGCTGGGCCTGGTAACCGTGGCCCTGGCCTGGGTCTGGGTGGTCGGGCTGCGCTTCCTGTGGCGGTGCGGGCCGCCGCTGTGGCGGGCGCTGGCGTGGGCGTACGGGCTGCTGTTCGTGCTCTTCGCGCTCACCGCCGGCGCGAAGACCTACTACCTCGCCGCCGCGTACGTGTACCTGCTCGCGGCCGGTGCCGTGGCCATCGACGGGTGGCTGCAAGCGCGGCCAGGCCGGCTGCGCACTCTCATGCTGGCCACCGCGCTGACGACCGCGGCGGCCCTGCTGGTCGTCCTGCCGGTGCTCCCGCCCGCCGACATCGCCTGGACCTACCAGACGAACCAGACCCTGGGCGAGACCATCGGCTGGCCCCAGCTCGTCCACACCGTCGACGCGGTATGGACCTCCCTGCCACCCGGTCAGCGCGCCAGCGCCGTGATCTTCACCGCCGATTACGGCGAGGCCGGCGCCATCAACGAGCTCGGCCGGGGGACGGGGCTGCCGACCGCCGTGAGCGGGCACAACAGCCTGTGGTGGTGGGGGCCCGGCAACCCGCGCGCCACCACTGTGGTGGCCGTGGCGCCCGGGCCCGTCGACGTCACCGGCTACGCCGCCTACCTGAGCCAGTTCTTCACCAGCGTGCGGGTGGCGGCCACGCTGTCGAATCCGTACGGCATCCACAACCAGGAATGGGGCGGTCACGTCTACGTGTGCACCGGCCCCCGCCAGCCATGGGCCCGGCTGTGGCCACGGCTGCGCCACTACGACTGACAGTAGGCCTGAGCAACCGGCCCACCGCAGGTCCGGCTGGGAAGGGGAGTTGTTGCAGGCCCGTCAGCCTGGTCCGCGGGCCTGGCAGTCACCGAGCCAGCTCGATCATGCACACCCGATAACGCACACGACCGCTATGCCGCCGACTGGGCGTTCTCGCCAGCCGAGTCGGATGTGCCTGCGCAATAGTGCCGGGATCGAGCCGACGACGGGGCGGGCCAATAGATCTGGAACTCGGGGGTAGTTCCATAACCGCAATGTGCCATTCAACATTGTTCCCAACAGTGGTATTAAATAGTGATATTAATCGGGTGGCGCGGTTTGCAGGCCTGCTTGCGGGCGCCGAGGCTTCCGGCCTGATCGGGCGTTCGGAATCCGGGGCCAATGGTGTGCTGGAATACCGCGAGGTGATCTTCGGAGACACGACATGGAGAGCATCGAACGGTTCGTCAACGAACAGCTGGCTGCGTGGGAGGTCCCGGGGTGCGCGATCGCCGCTGTCCGGGATGGGGATGTCGTCCTGGCAGCAGGGTGGGGCCGGCGGGACCTGGAGACCGGATTGCCGGTCACCTCGGACACGCTGTTTGCCATCGGGTCGGTCACGAAGGCCTTCACGGCGGCGACGGTTGGCGCCCTCGTCGACGACGGCCTCCTCGAGTGGGAGGGTCCGCTGCGCGACTTCCTGCCGGACCTGCGGCTGTACGACCCTGTGGTGACCGATCGCCTGACCGTCGTTGACCTCCTGTCCCACCGGTCTGGCCTGCCTCGCCACGACCTGGCCTGGCTCGGCCACCCCGACCGGTCCCGCGCCGAACTGGTCCGCCGGCTGCGGTTCCTGCCCCTCAGCAGAGACCTGCGCCAGGCGTTCCAGTACTGCAACCTGGGCTACCTGGTGGCGGGCCACCTCGTCGAGGTGCTCTCCGGCACCCCCTGGGAGGATTACCTGCGAACCCGGCTGCTGACGCCACTTGGCATGGACCGCTCGAACCTGTCGGTCGACAACATGCGCGCCGACCCAGACCATGCCAGCGCCTACGAGCGCCGCCAGGGCGTCATCGTGCCCGTCCCACCGCGGCCCGTGACGGCCATGGCGCCGGCCGGCGCGGTCAACTCCTGCGCCGCTGACATGGCCCGGTGGCTGCTGGCGCAGCTAGGCGGAGGGCAGATCGACGGCCGGGTCGTCATGTCACCCGGCACGATGGCCCGCCAGCACGCGCCGCACATGGTGCTGCCGGAGGACCGAACCTTCCCGGCGTCCACCCGGCACGCCTACGGACTCGGATGGATGATCGGCCGCTACCGCGACCACCGGCTTGCCGAGCACGGCGGCGGCATCGACGGGTTCCAGACCGAGTGCATGCTGCTGTCCGACGACGGCATCGGTGTGGCCGTGATGACTAATACCTCCTCCAGCGCGATGGCGCCGGTCGTCGCCTACCGGGTGCTCGATGAGCTGCTCGGCCTGGAGCCGTTCGACTGGTTTGCGGAATTCAAATCCCGTTATGACGCGACCGTGGCCGGGATCCGGGAGGTCCGCGGTGCCCGCCACGTGGTGCCCGGCGCTCGGCTGCCCAGAGCCCTGGATGCCTACGCCGGTGAGTACCAGCATCCTGGCTACGGCACCCTCATCATCACCGTCGACGGCGACACCCTCCGGCCGCGCCTTGGCACGATGGACCTGAGCCTGGCACATCGCCACTACGAGACGTTCGACCTGGAGTGGCACGAGCTCGGCGACCAGTCCCACCTCTTTCCGTTCATGTTTCTGTCGGACCCGGACGGCGATATCACGGCCCTGACGGTCCCCTTCGAGCCATCCGTAGGACCGCTGCGGTTCGACCGGCTACCGGACGCCCGGGCCCGGGATCCAGAGGTGCTCCGCCGGCTGTGCGGTACCTACACCATGGGCCCGATCGAGGTCGTGGTCGCCCAGAAGGGCGACCGGGTGCTGACTGTCGCCGCACCGGGCGCTCCGCCCTTCGGGCTGCAGGCGGGACGCGGCCTGCGCTTCGAGGTGAAGGGGCAGCCCGGCATCACCGCCGAGTTCGAGCTGGACGAAACCGGCGCAGTCGTCCGCCTCGTGGCACAGCCACTGGGGATATTCCGCCCCAAGACGTGACCAGCCGGTCAGATGGAGGCGAGAGCCGACAGCCCAGCCTGAGCGACCTCCATGTCCTGGCTGTAATGGCCGCCGCTGACGCCGATCCCGCCGGCCACCGCGTCCCCGACCTTGATCGGGTACCCACCGCCGAACACGATCAGGCGGTCAATCCCGGGGGCCGCGCCCATGGCAAGCGGCGGGTCGTCCTTGACGAAGCCGTGCCACGCGTCGGTGGCCATGCCAAAGCCGACCGCTGTATAGGCCTTGTCCTGGGCTACCTGGACGGACAGCAAAGGCGCGCCATCCATGCGGCTGAACGCCTTTAGCACCCCGCTGTCGTCCACGATTGCGATCACGAAGGGATGGCCCATCTCTGCCGCCTTCTGCTCCGCCGCCTCGATCATGGCCCTGGCCAGCTCCGCAGTCACGCTGGGTCGCTCAAATGTCGCTGCCATCCGTACCTCCAGTCCCCGGCCCCGGCGCAGCAGCCCTGACCGCGTACCGCTGTTCGGCCTGGTGCACCTGGGGCAGCCCGATGAAATCCACGAACTCCGCGAACGTGGGCAACTCCTGCATCGCCGCGGCGGGCGTGCCCGCCCGGGCGATCTCCTGAAGTATCCGCCGCATGGCCCCGGTCGCCGCCAGCAACGTGCTGACGGGGAAAATAACGATCCGGTACCCCAGCTGCTTCACGCGATCCAGGCTAATCGGCGGAGTCTTGCCCCCTTCCGCCCAGTTGAAAAGCAGCGGCACGCCGGGAAAGGCTCTCACCGCCTCCTCGGCTTCTGCCTCACTGGTCAAAGCCTCGATGAACAGCACGTCGGCCCCGGCCTCACGGTACATCCGCGCGCGCTGGAGGGATCGTTCCAGGCCCTCCACGGCCCGCGCGTCAGTCCGCGCGATGATCACGAACTCGGGCTGTGTGCGGGCCTCGACCGCCGCCCGGACCTTCTGTACCATCTCCTCCGCCGGGATGACCAGCTTGCCCTCCATGTGCCCGCACTTCTTCGGCGCCACCTGATCCTCGATGTGGATCCCGGCGACCCCGGCCGCCTCGTAGGTCCCGACCGTACGGATAACGTTCAAAGGGTTTCCGTAGCCGGTGTCCGCGTCGGCGATGACCGGGACATCCACGCACGCCGCGATCCGCCCGGCGTTGCCGGCCATCTCGGTCATTGTCAGCAGGCCCACGTCCGGCCGCCCGATGAGCGCCGCCGAGGTCCCGAACCCGGTCATATACACCGCCGGGAACCCGGCCTCCTCCACCAGCCGGGCAGACAGCGGATCGAACGCCCCGGGCGCCACGATGGTCTGGCCGGAGTCCAGCAGGGCCCGCAGCCGAGCCGGCCCGCCCGGCCGCGGGGTAAGCCGGGCCGTCACCGGACGTCCCTCCCTGGCCAGCCCCGCTGAGATCGGCCGATCCCGGCCGGCACCCGGGTCGCCCGCCATTGCGGACATCCACCCAGCCGTAGTATCCCGCGAACCCACGCAGAACCGAGTCCCGTCTCCTGGCAGGCACCACACCGCGCACATGCGACCACGGCTGCACTCTAAGCCCTACGGCGCGGACACAGCCAGGGTTCTACTGGCTGGGCGCTGAATCGCCCGAACGCCGGCCAACGCCGGCAGCGACCCTGATCCCCGTCGTCAGTTGGTGCGAGGCGAGGCCGGGCGTCCGGCGTTTGCCGGTCACTTAGCCGTTTGGGTTGGCGCTTGGACCTGTGCTCGGTGGGCGGCGGTGACGATCGCTGAGCGGAGGCGGTTGAGCGCTTCGAGCCGGGCGCCGGCCAGCGATGGCTCAGTCGTCAGCTCGGCGGCCCGGACCGGAGCGCGCCGCGGGAGGCGTGCGGCGGCCGCCGAGATGAGGTCGAGGATCACGGGATGGCTGCCCCACGATCCGCCGATGACGATGAGTTCTGGGTCAGCGAGCGCGACCATGGCGGCGAGGACTCCGCCGATGGCCCGGCCCAGGACGTGTCGCGTGGGCGCCGCCTGGGGGCCAGGGCCGCCGACTGTGGCGAGGAGCCGGTCCACGTCGATGGCCGTCGCTCCGGTCTGCCTCAGGCCGAGCTGGCCGAATACCTCGATGAAGGGAACCGCCTGGCCTTGCGGGCCGACCGTGACGAGGTGCGCAATCTCGCCGGCCAGGCCGCCATGCCCGCGCCGTACCTCGCCGTCACTGATGATCGCGCAGCCCAGTCCCTCGCCGAGGAAGAGGTAGGCGAAGTCGTCCAGGGCGGCGCCGGCGTGGTCACGTTCGGCCCGTGCCGCCCAGTTCACGTCGTTATCGACGGTGACCGGTCCGTCGATATGCGACGTCAGGACCTCGATGGGATCGAGTTCGCCGAGCAGGAACGGTGCGTCCGGCAGCTGGATCAGCCTGCCGTGGTGGCGGTCTACCGGATCGGCGGCGCTCACCACCGCCAGGCGCGGGGTCAGGCCGGCGCCGTGCCGTGCACCGGCCGCTGCGGTCCGCAAGGCGACGGCGACGTCGTCCGGCCG
>JBAUAY010000997.1:0-2472 GCA_049676235.1 Streptosporangiaceae bacterium | reverse complement strand
TGGCGAGCAGCCGGACCTCGACGAGGGGCTGGCTCTTGCGCAGGGCGTAGATGGCGAAGGCGGCCAGCAGCGCGGCGCCGATCGCCAGCGGGATGATGACGTCGGGGTGCCCGAACCCGGCGGAGGTCCCCGCGTCGGCCAGGCCAATCAGGATGGCCACGGTGCCCGGCGCGAGGAGGAACAGACCTGGCACGTCGATCCTTGGCCGCTGGGTTGCCTCCGACCGGGCAGGCGCGTCACTGCCTAGGTAGCGCCAGGCGAGCAGCAGCCCCACGGTGCAGAACGGCACGTTCACCCAGAACATGAACCGCCAGCTGAGGTGGGTCAGGATGGCGCCGCCGATTAGCGGCCCGAGGATCGGGCCGAGCAGCGCCGGCAGTGCAACGTAGGTGACGAGCTTGCCCAGTGACTTGCCGCCCGCGGCCTGGAAGATGAGCGTCGTCATCAGCGGGAGCATGAGGCCGCCGCCGATGCCCTGAACCACCCGCCAGCCGATGAGCGAGTCAATGTTCCACGCCAGGCTAGAGCCGATCGAGCCGATCAGGAACACGGCGAGGGCGAACATCCACAGCCGCTTGCCGCCGAACCGCTGCAGGCCCCAGGTGCTGAGCGGCACCGCGATGCCGAGTGCCAGCAGGTAGCCGGTGGTCACCCACTGAATCGTCGTCACCGAGGTGTGCATCCTCAGCGCGAGCGTGTGCAGGGCGACGCTGACGATCGTGGTGTCGAAGATGACGGCCATCAAGCCGACGATGAGGATCAAGGCGGTCTTGACCACCTGCGGGTCAAGCTTGTCGGCTGCGGGCGCTGGTGTCGTTGCCATGACACCCCCTTCATAAGAGATGGATCATTCTCTTATGGAGGATAGGCCACTCCGCTAAGGAATGCAAGCCTCTCTTATCGGCTGTCTGGAGGTATCCTGGCTGGCATGACGGAGCAGATGCACCGGGAGCGGCCCCGCCAGCGGCGGCGCGGGGAGGAACTTGAGGCCGCGCTGCTTGAGGCCGCGTGGGAGGAACTTGTCTCGGCCGGCTTCGCCAGGCTGACGATGGAGTCCGTGGCGGCCCGGGCCAGGACGGGAGTCGCCGTGCTGTACCGGCGCTGGCCCCGCAAGGACGCCCTCGTGCTCGATGCCATCAATCACTACGGCGCGACGCATCCCGTGGAGATCCCCGACACCGGGAGCCTGCGCGGCGACATGATCGGCCTGCTCAGCGGCTTCAGCAGCGGGCGGGTCGCCTTCGTCACGGTTGTCAGCGCCGCCTTTTCCGGCCTGCTCGCCAGCACCGGCCTCACACCGGCCCAGGTCCGCGAGAAGCTCATCAACGACCGCCCGCTATGGTCCTCGGAGGTCTTCCGCCGGGCGCACGAGCGCGGCGAAATCGACCTCGACAAGACCCCCCGCGCCATCTTGACCATGCCGTTCGACCTGATGCGCCACGACCTGCTCATGACGCTCAAGCCCTTGCCGGAAGAACGGGTCCTCGAGATAGTGGACGAACTCTTCATGCCCCTCGTCGAAGCCGCCAAGGTGATCAGCATGACCGGTTCACCAAGCCCGGTCCAGGCATAGGCCTTTCGGCGAACACGCTGACCGGGTGCATACTGATCACAACCTCGTCGGCTGGTGGATGTTGCGGCAACCTCGATCCAACCCCCGGTGAGCTTGCGAGTCCATGCGGGACGGAAGCGACGCCCGGCGGATTCAAGAGCGTGGCGAGGCGAGAAGTTTGAAGTCGGACGGAGGTCCGGAGATTTTGCCGGAGGCCGCCGTCAGGACTGCTCGAACTGCTCTCGGATCTTGCGCGACATCGCTTCTGCCTCGCTGTACGAGGCCGAAAGAGGAGGCTGCTGCGCCAGGTAGGCCACTCCCCGAAGTTCTCCCTCGTTCTTCTTCGGTACGAGCCAGAGGTGGAAGTGGGGCGCGCGCTCCATCACCGCCAGGAAATAGACGCGCTGGACCCCGGTGGCGGCCTTGATCGCCGGGACGAGCCGGTTCAGGATCGAACCGAGCTCGGCAAGCTCGGCCGGAGTCATCTCGCCGAAATCCAGGAGATGCCGCCTGGCTTCGACGATTACCGTTCCTGCACTGGACTCCTGCAACGGGGCGTGCTCGGCGAGGAAGTGCTCTCCTTCGACGATGTAGCCCCCAGGACGGGGGGCGTCCAGCAGCTCTGACTCCGTTTTCAGGCCGTCTTGCTTCCGGCAGATGTTGCAGTCCGACCGGTGATAATACGGAGGCGGGCCAATTTCCACAGGACGCTCACTGGATGGCTTCTCCCCTGAAGAGACGGACATCTATGCTCTCCATTTATTGTGGGCGGCGTCCATGTTGAGGACGATGCTCAGAACACTGGCCTTTTCCAGCTTAAATCCGTCGGCATTACAGAATTGTAGTACCGGCCTTCGGTAGCTGCTAAGAGCCATCGACTATCAGGCCATTGAAAGCCTCTATCCATGGCCGCCCAGCCG
>JBAUAY010000996.1:0-4450 GCA_049676235.1 Streptosporangiaceae bacterium | reverse complement strand
AGATCGCCGCCATGACCCAGCAGCTGGCGAGGGTGTTCCAGGACGGGATCGGCAGGCACCCGGAGGACTGGCACATGCTGCAGAAGGTGTTCGTCGCCGATCTCGACCCCGGCAGGCTGCGCCCCGCCGGCCAGCCACCGCCGCCCGCCGGGTAACAGCGCCGCGGAGACACCCGTCCCGGATAAGAATCCCGGTCTTTCTGCGCGGCAGTATCGCGAGGTCAGCATCGAGTGCCCGGTACCTTAGTGCTGCCCGCCGGTCCCGCGTCGCCAGCGCGCAACCGAGCAGAACGGTTACACGCGCGGCTGCACCCAGGCGAGCCACACGGCGCAATGCGTGGGACCAAGACATAGCCCCATCGGCACGGCCTTCGCGACGACGCCGTTGTTTAACTCCTACAAGCGCTGGGCCTCCTCCGCTCCTGGTAGCCGGATGCCACGAGCAGACATCCGGCGGGGCGCTCAGCCGCCGCACGAACAGCCGTTCTGGGCGTTACCGCTGCTCAGCACCGGGTACTCCGGTGTACAGAACGGTTCGGGGGCGGCCCGGATGACCTGCCGGCCCTGCTCCATGGTCCTGGGAGCCGACGTGTTTCAGCGGCGTTCCCGGAGAGGTCCTCAGAGCGCTGATGCCTGACCGGCCGTCCGCAGCGGCAGGGCGTCCGTGCCGGGTGTACTGATGGTGATGTCTTCCAGGCTGCGTCCGGCTGGCTCGGGCAGCACGAGGGTGAGCGCGAAGCCGGATATGGCTACCCCGCCGGTGAGCAGCAGCGTGCCGCGCAGTCCCAGCGATGTCTGCAGCACGGGGAACAGGAAGACCCCGATGAACGCGCCGAGCTTGCCGATACTCGCCGAGATCCCGTGCCCGGTCGCGCGCATGTTGACCGGGTACAGCTCGCTGGGCAGCACGAAGGTGGTCATGTTCGGGCCGAACTCGGTGAAGAAGTAGCTCAGCCCGTACACCAGCAGGAACGGGGCCACCATGGTAGTCATGCCCGGTACCGCCGCGATGATCAGGAAGCACAGCGCCATCATCGCGAACCCGACAAGCTGCAGCCGCCGGTGCCCGATCCGGTCCAGCCGGGCGATCGCAAGTATGTAGCCCGGTACCGCTGCCACCACGAAGATGGCCAACTGCAAGGCGATCTTGGTCATGGTCGAGGCGTGCGGGGTGATCAGGCCGAGGATCTGCGGGGTGGAGATCGTGTTTCCGTAGTAGGCGTAGTCGAGCAGGAACCAGCAGCCTGCGGTGCCGGCCAGCGTGATCAGCCACCGGCGGCTGGTGAGAAAGGCCCGCAGCCCCAACTCGGGCTGCATGTCACCGGACCCGTCGCCGTGGACCTGCCCGCCGGCGAGACCGGGTATCCGGCTTGCTGCCTGCTCTGCCCGGCCCTGCACCTGGGCCTGGTAACGCGGCGATTCCGGCATCCGGCAGCGCAGGTAGATCACAGCGGCGGCGGGCACCGCGCCGAGCGCCAGCAGGACCCGCCATGTCACATCATTACTGGCACCCGAGCCGAGCAGGGCCAGCGCGATCAGCGGCCCGATGATGAGCCCGAGGGCCTGGGTCCCGAACACCATCCCGACGAGCTTGCCGCGGTCCTTCCGGTTCGCGTACTCACTCACCATGACCGCGCTGACCGGGTAGTCGCCGCCGACACCCAAGCCGAGCAGGAAACGGAAGCCGATCAGCACCCAGAACGAGCCCGACAGCGCCGATCCCAGCGCCCCGGCGATCATGAGCACGGCGACCAGCCAGTACACCCGCTTGCGGCCGACCACGTCCGCGTAACGCCCGAACACCAGCGCACCCAGGCACGCGGCCGCCAGCATGGTGCTGTTGAGCACGGCCAGCTGGCCCGAACTCAGGTCCCAGTCCTTGTCGATCAGCGCCGAGGCGATCCCGATGACGAACAAGTCGTAGGCGTCGGTGAAAAACCCCATCCCCGAGGCCACGACCGCCCGCAGATGGAACCTGCTCAGCGGTGCCTCATCCAGCGCTGCGACCAAGTCCCCGGACTGGATGTCAGCCACCGCATCACCCCGCCGCTCACGCCGCCTGACGCGTACCTGCATCCGGCCGCTTTCCTGCTACTGCAGCGGAAGTTATCCCGCTCAGGCGGCGCGCCGCTGACGTGCAAATGAACGCCAGATGAACGCGCAATGACCGACAGGCGAACTACCCACCGCCGGCCCGGCCGGGGCACAGCAATGGCGAACGAGTTTCCGCCTGGCCGCGCCCGGGTACCGCTAAGAGCGTCGCACTCAGCGCGTGGGCGTTTGGTCACATCGATCTTGGCGGGCGGCCTGACTACGGGCATGCCGCCGACCATCTTGACCGGGTAGCGAATCGCAGACATCTATATCGTCATTCTCGTGGGCCGTACTCATGAAATCGCCGGGGGACGGGTCGGGCTGCCCAGGGCCGGTGATGATAAGGCCCCTGATTTCCCCGCTGCTGGCCTGAGGGATGGCGTTTTTCAGACGCGCGCCTGGGCGCTGGTATCTGTGATGGAGGTTGCGTCCGCGGCGGCTAGCTTGAGGAATTCTGCGGCCCGCCCGAAGATCGCCCCGATCGTGTGGCCTGCCAGCTGAGCCTGGTACGCCTGGTACCGCGTCATCTCCCACGCCTGCGCGCGCTGTGGAAGCGAGCCCAGCGCCGGTATCGGCACCGGCTTCCAGGTCCAGCCCCTGATACGCCCTTCGGCCGCGCCGGGACCGGCGTCGCCGGGTTCGATGAACTCAGCAAGATCGGCTTCGTCACCGATCCTGTTCCGGACAAAACGCAGCCCGGCCAGGATTCCCTCGGTCAGCTGGCGCTCTGCCGGGGCCTGGCCTGCCAGCACGCTGTCGTAGGCATCTGGGTGATGGCGCACCAGCGTGGCATCGACGATGGTGACCCACCACACCGCCTCACTAATCACCGCGAACGCCCGCGGCCGGTCTCCCGCCCGCATCCGGGGAAGCCGCCCGGTCGTATCACTCATCGCGGTGACCGACCACTGCAGCGCGCTCGCCCCGGCCGCCGCATCGCCCGAATGCTCGCGGTTCCATGCGGCCCGGCAGCGAGCAGAGCAGAACCGGGCGTGCTCCCGGCGCGGCACGAACAAGGTGCCGCACTGCTCGCAGTTCCGGTGATCAGCCACCGGGCCATGTTACGCGTACATGCATGTCCGTGCCGGACGCAGCGGCGCGAACAGGCAAGGCCGGATCAAGCCCTGCATGCGCCCGGATGATCATGGCCAGCCGCCCGGCCTGACTCCTGCTGCGGCACGACGCCCTGCCCTGTTCGTACCGAAGCCAGAATCCGCAATCGGAACCCTGCAGGACCAGGACGGCGGGGCAATATAGGCTCTCTGGATGGTCAGGTACCGGCAGGAATTTGATCGTGAGCTGGAGGCCATCGAAGCCCGGGTCATGAAACTGTTCGCCATGGTCGCTGAGGACCTGAGCGGCGCGACCCAGGCCCTCCTGAGCGGCGACAACGAGGTGCTCGGGGAGCTGGCTGAACGCGAGCAGGTTATCGGGATCCTGTATCCGGAGATCGAGCAGCTGGTCAACCGGGAGATCTTGCTGCAAGCGCCTGTGGCATCCGACCTGCGCTACTTGCTCTCCGTGCTGCGAATCGTGCCCGATCTCGAACGTTCCCACCACCTCGTCCTAGACATCGCAGCCCAGGCCGGCCACATGCTCAGCGAAGACCTCTCGCCAAGCAGCCGAGGGCTCCTAGAGCAGATGGGAAGCCTCGCATCGGACATGTGGCGCCAGGCAGTGCACTCCTGGTACCAGCGGGACCGCACCGCCGCAGCTTCGCTTCGCGAACGCGATGCCGAGATGGACGAGCTTTACGCCAGCTTGATCGGCGAACTTGCCTCCGGGTCGATGACCCCGCCGGTGACGATGGAGCTGACGCTGGTGGCGCGCTTCTACGCGCGCCTAGGCGACCACGCCGTCAACATCGCCCGCCGCGTGATCTACCTTGCAGGATCCGCCCCGCAGTAACTCCGGCCCTCATCCGGTCACGCCAAGCAGGAAATCGAGCGAGCCGGCACCGTTGCCTCGCCTAGACCCCGAACCCTTGCTGCCACCCCTGGGTTTCCCCTCGTAGCGTGGACACATCGCCTTAAAGGAGGACGGCGATGGCAGAGTCACGCAGGAAGTTCGATCAGGACTTCAAGGAGGGCGCGGTCCGGCTGGTCCGGGAGACCGGCCGCCCGGTCGCGCAGGTCGCCAAGGACCTGGGGATCAATGAGGGCACCCTGGGGAACTGGGTGAACGCCGACCGGCGCCGCCGCGGCGAGGGCGACGGGGCGCTGGGTGAGGATGAGCGGGCGGAGCTGGCCCGGCTGCGGAAGGAGAACGCCGAGCTGGCGATGGAGCGCGACGTGCTCAAACGCAGCGTGGCCCTGTGGGTGAAAGATGCGATGGGGCGGTAGCCGTGGCCGCGCTGA
>JBAUAY010000995.1:0-13393 GCA_049676235.1 Streptosporangiaceae bacterium | reverse complement strand
ATACCGCCGACTGGGACCGGACCGGGCGCGTCGAGGACGTGCTGCCGTGGTTCGCGGACTGGAAGTTCGGCTGGCTGGACGTGCCCGCGCTGATCACCGGGGCGCCGCGGATCCTGGAGTACCCGATGGTGGACCGCGATCCGCTGCCGTCCTGGGGAGCCGGGCGCGTTACCCTGCTCGGCGACGCGGCCCACCCGATGTACCCGATCGGGGCCAACGGCGGCTCCCAGGCCGTGCTGGACGCCCGGATACTCGCCTGGTCGCTGGCCCGCGAGGCCACCCGGGCCGAGGGCCTGGCCGCCTACGAGGCGGCCCGCCTCCAGACCGTGAACGCGATCGTGCTGGCCTGCCGCGACATGCCGGCCGACCGCCTCCTCCAGATCGTCAGCACGCGGGCGCCGGACGGCTTCGGCCGGATCGAGGACGTGCTGAGCGCGGCGGAACTGGCCGCGTTCGACCAGGCCTACCGGACGACCACGCTGCCCGACGTGGCCGCGCTCAACTCCCGTCCGTCGCTGACGCCGTGATGCTGTGGCACGCTCTTATCGAGTGCGCAGCTATCAAGTACGCAGGCTTACCAGTGGTGCGTCGTGGCGTAGGAGTGGTTGACGATGACCTCGGTATCCTCCGGCGGCTGGTAGACCGACTGCACCGCGACCCGGCCGGGACCCCACAGCCTGAGCCAGATGCTGCGGTAGCTCCACCGGTTGTGCCAGAAGGCGAAGCCCATGTTCCGCGGGTACTCCAGGTGCAGCGCCATCCGCACCGACACGTCCCGGTACAGCAGCGCACTCGGCTGGATCAGCAGGGTCTGGCCGTGCTGCAGGTCGCGGACGAAGACGTTGCCCGGCGCGTGCAGCAGCAGCAGGCCGGGCGCGTCGTGCGCGCCGAACACGTCGCCGTACTGACCCATCGGGTAGTGCATCTCGCGGTCGTCGCTGTCCTGGCCGGTCTCGTACCAGACGTCCGACGGGTACCAGTCGTACTTGATGTTGCCGGTGGCGCACAGGAAGCGGTGCTCGCGGACCCACATCTGCTGGCCGTGCTGCATCGGCAGGGCCACGACCTCGCCCGCGTGGTTGTCGGACAGTGCGAGATGCCCAGGCCCGCGGCCTTCCACCATGACCAGCGGCAGCCCGGCCATCGTGCGGTTCCACCCGCCGCGCATCGACATGTTGGTCAGCCTGGTCTGGGACTCGGTCCACAGCAGCACGTGGTGGGAGAAGTAGACCCAGTCGCTGGGCGCGAGGCTGAACTCCGCGACCGGGACGGTGGTGCCCGCGATCTGGACGTGGGACTGGCCGAACTGGAGTCGTGCCATGTCCTTGATCGGCGGCTGCTCGACCCAGCCGGAGTCGCTGACCGAGGACCTGATGTCAACCGGCGCCCCGCACATCGGGCAGGTGGGCGAGTTAGGGTCGCTCGGCTGCCTGCAGTACCGGCAGATGTAAGTGTTCATCGTCTCTAGGGGAGCCTTTGGGTCTCAGTCCGCGTGGTGGTGAACGTACATCGACTGGATGCCGACCCGGCCGGGCCCGGTCATCTCGGCGAGGTACATGCTGTGCCGCATCATCCCGGTCTTCAGCGGCATCTGCGCCGCCTGCATCTGCACCGTGGAGTCCTTGTACAAGAGCCCGCCCGGCTCGACCAGGATCTTCTCGCCCGGCCGCAGCGTCCGCTCGAGCACGTCGCCGTTCCCGTGCAGCAGCAGCATGCCCGGGTAGCCGGTCGTGACGAAGCGGTCTATGTACATGCCGTTGCCGCCGTGCAGCAGGTTGACCAGACCCTTGATCCGGATGAAGGAGTACTGGACGCTGTGCGAGGCGACCAGGAAGGCGTGTTCGCGGACGTCGAGCTCCATGCCGGGGTGCAGTGGCAGCACCACAAGTTCGCCCGGTGCGTTGCGGGAGAACGCGATGCGGCCCGGGCCGTTGGCCACGGTCACGATGTGCGGCATGCCGCCGACCGATCGCTTCATCCCGCCGCCGGTGTTCATGGATGACATCGGGACCGTCTCGTCCTTCCACAGCAGGACGTGATGCTCGAAGTAGACGCCGTCCTGCGGATGGAGGTTGATCTCGGCGACCGGGACAAGCTCGCCTTCGACCTGGCAGGTGCTGCCGGAGAACTGGAACTCCGTCATGTCGCGCAGCCGGGGCGCCTCGCGCCATCCGGAGTCGCTGACCCTGTCCTTCTCATCAAGAGGAGCACCGCAGGTCTGGCAACTGGTGGTGCCGGGCTGGTTCTGCGCATGGCACCACCGGCACTGGATCATTTCCACGCTCGGAAGATAGCAGGAAAGGACCTCTGACAACGCCTCATGCCGTTATCGAGAGAACCGGTATGGTTCTCTGCATGGCACTGCTCGGGCGGGAATTCATCGCCGTACCTGACGACCGCAAAGGTCAGATCGTCTTCAAATGGCCGGACGTCACCATCCGTCGCTACACGCGTGCGATCGTCAACGCGGACGAGATGGCGATGTTCGTCAACACCGGCCAGGTCGTGCAGACCCTAGGCCCTGGCCGGCACCAGATCGACGCCAACGAGCTGCCGGGACTCGGCGCGATCATCGACGCCGTCAGCGGCGGGAACGCCTACCGGGCCGAGCTGTACTTTGTCGGCACCCGCGAGTTCACCGGGTTCAAGTTCGGTGGCCGGGTCGATGATGTCCAGGATCCGCGGACCGGGCTAGTGGTGACGCTGCGGGTGTTCGGCGATTACGCGATGCACGTGGTCGACCCGGTGCGGCTGGTGACCAACCTGACTTCCACGGTCGACGTCACCGACAACGAGCGGATCTCCGGCTGGGTCAGTGACCAGGTGCTCAAGGTGCTCCGGACGCATGTCACCACCCAGATAATCCGGAACGGATGGCCCATCCTGGGCCTGATGGCGTACTCGGCGGAGATCGAGCAGGTCACCATCGAGGCCTCCAACGGCCAGCTTGCCGCCTACGGCGTGCAGCTGACCCGGATGGGCAACTTCGACGTCAACCTCTCTCCCGAGGACGAGAAGCAGCTCAAGCAGTTGGCTAAGGACACCAGCTACTCCCAGCTGGCCGGCGGCTTCCAGAACTACGCCCAGGGCGAGATGGCGCTCGGCGCGGGCCAGGGCATGGCCCAGGGCGGCGCCGGAGTCGACGGGGCGTTCCTCGGGGCCGGGTTCGGGCTGGCCAGCGCGTTCGGGGCGCAGCAGGCCGCGGCCCAGCAGGCCCAGCAGGTAGCCGCGCAGCAGGCCGCGGCGCAGCAGGGCATGCCGCCGTACGGTCCCGGTGCCCAGCAGCAGTACGGCGGCGCGCCTTATGGCCAAGGTGCCCCGCCTCAGCAGCAGCCGGCTCCAGCCTCGGCCCCGCCTCAGTCCGGGCCGGTGTGCGCGTCCTGCCAGGCGCCCAACCCGGCAGGCGCGCGGTTCTGCACGGACTGCGGCCAGCAGCTCGCGCCCGCCGTCCAGCACTGCACCGAGTGCGGCGCCGAACTCCCGGCCAGTGCCCACTTCTGCGCCGGCTGCGGCACCAGAGTCGGCGGCTGAGGATTCCGCGACGCCGGGCCCGGTTAGGGTCGGCCTGGTATTATACGGGACCAAGCCGGGTCGGCTGATCTCAACCCTGGTTGGACCCTGGGTACGACGCGCTGGTACCGCCCTCATACGTAGCTTCGGTGCTACCGGCATCAGGTGAGTCGATACCGGAGGAAGCGCGGAAGCCGGGAGGTGCCACATCCAGGCTGAAAGTCCTCGCCTCTCAGGTGAGCGCCGCCAGGCGATACTGGGAGTCATGACGTCGCAGGCGGTCGGGTGGTCGATCCGCGCCTTCTTCTTCGTCCTCGTCGGCGTGCTGACCTTCCTCCTCCAGCCGCCCGGAGCGACCGCCCAGAAGGCGCAGCTCGTCGGCTACCTGGTGGCTGGCCTGGGGCTGCTGGCGTGGGCGCTGGTCGACATGTCCCCGAGTGCGGCGCGGTATCGCGCCCGTGCGCTGCCGGTGATCCTTGGCGTGATCGCGGTGACGGCGGGATTCGCCACCACCGCGGGAAGCAACGAAAACAACTGCCCGGTGATCCTGGCGAGCATGGCCACGACCGGCGCGGGCATCGACCTCGATCTTCCGACCGGCTGGCTGGTCACCCTGGCGAGCGTGCTGGCCATCGACGCTAACTCGATCATCTACCGTGACGGCTCCAATCAGCTGTCGGCCTTCCTGCTTTTTCCGCTGGTGCCGGTGTCCGGCCTGCTGGTCGGGCGGCTCGTGCGCAGCCGCCGGGTTCAGGCCGAGCAATCCGCGGCGCTGCTGGCCCAGACCCAGCAGCTGCTGGCCTCTCGCGGCCGGGCGGATGTCCTCGGCGAGCGCGCCCGCATTGCCCGTGAGATCCACGACGTCCTCGCGCATTCCCTCGGCGCGCTTGGCATCCAGATCCAGGCGGCCCGGGCCGTGCTGACCGATCAGCAGGACATCGACCGGGCGGTTGACATCCTCGTGACCGCTCAGCGGATGGCGGCGGACGGCCTAGCCGAGACCCGCCGGGCCGTTCATGCCCTCCGCATGGACTCCAGGCCGCTTGACGTGGAACTCGAGCGGGTGACCAGCGTCTACGGCGAGCGCTACGACGTCAAGGTCACCCTCGGCATCGGCGGTGCCCTCAGGCCGGTACCGCCCGACGCCACCATCGCGCTGCTGCGCACCGCCCAGGAGGCGCTAGTCAACGCGGCCAAGCACGCGCCAGGTCAGGGTGTGGCCGTGCACTTGGACTACGGTGAGCATGACGTCCGGCTCACTGTCGTCAACGGCCTGGCCGGCGGTGGCAAGCTGGCCAATGGCCGTGCCGCATCGTCCGGCTCGGGCACCGTCACCGGCGGGTACGGTCTGACCGGCATGCAGGAACGGCTGCGGTTGCTGAACGGCACTTTGGTAGCGGGCCCGCGTGACGGCCAGTGGGCCGTGACCGCCGAGCTTCCCCTGGCCCCCGCTCCCCAGCCGCAGGAAGTGACGTCGTGACCGTCACCCCCGACCCCGCCCGGACCTCCGGGGTATCCGGGACTTCCGGGTTCTCTGGGTCCGCGCCGCTGCGCGTCGTCGTGGCCGACGACCAGGCCAGCGTCCGCGAAGGCCTCGTCCTGCTGCTCGGCGGGCTCCCCGGCATCGACGTGGTCGGCGCCGCCGCGGACGGGCAGCAGGCGCTGGACCAGGTGGCCGAACATCAGCCTGACGCGATCCTCCTCGACCTGCACATGCCCGTCCTGGACGGTATCGGCGCCACCCGCCGGCTGACGGCCGAGCATCCCGGCGTCGCCATCGTCGTCCTCACCACCTACGTCGACGACAACTCCGTCCTTGATGCCCTGCGGGCCGGAGCCCGCAGTTACCTCACTAAGGACGCCGACCGCGCCGACATCGCCCGTGCCCTCCAGGCCGCGGCCGGCGGCCTGACCGTCTTCGACCCCCGCGTTCACGACCTGCTCCTCGCGGCGGCCGCGGCGCCGGCCCAGCTTGCCCAACCGGAGCCGTCCAGGCCCGCGCCGCCCGACGGCTTGACGCATCGCGAGGTGGAAATCCTCGGCCTCATCGCCCGCGGGCTCACCAATCCGGAGATCGCCAGCCGCCTGTACCTGAGTAACCACACGATCAAGACCCATATCAACCGGATCTTCGCCAAAACCGGGTCGCGGGACCGAGCCGCCGCCATCAGCTACGCGCACCGTCACCACCTCGCCTGATCCCGGCCGGCTCACTGCGGGGTGGATTCCGGTATGAGATTCTCCACCGCGGCTCATACCGGCGGCACACGCAAATCAACCCCGCGGGTCGATGTTCGCGCCGCGGATCCGGGCCATGCTTCAAGGGTCCGGTAAGGCTTCGGGGATCCTCTCAGGATGGCGAGGAAATATGACGCTCAACCATGCGGAATCAGCGAACGGCACGCAGACCGCGCCGGCCGCGTATTCCGTAGATCTGCGCAAGACGTACGGGGTGGGACAGGCCGCGGTGCACGCCCTGGCCGGTATCAATGTGACCTTCGAACGCGGTCGGTTCACGGCCGTCATGGGCCCGTCAGGCTCAGGGAAGTCGACGCTCATGCACTGCATGGCGGGCCTGGACCGACCGACGTCGGGGCAGACGTTCGTGGGCGAGGAGGACATCGGAAGACTGGATGACGCCGGGCTCACCCAGCTGCGACGTGACCGGATCGGGTTCGTCTTCCAGTCCTTTAACCTGGTCCCGACGCTGACCGCGGCCGAGAACATCACCCTGCCCGTTGCCCTCGCGGGCGCCAAGGTGGACCAGGAGTGGCTGGATTACCTGGTGAAACAGCTGGGTATCGGCGACCGGCTGACGCACCGTCCTAATGAGCTGTCCGGTGGCCAGCAGCAGCGGGTGGCGTGCGCCCGGGCGCTGATCAACCGGCCGGACCTCATCTTCGCCGATGAGCCCACGGGCAACCTGGACTCTAATTCCTCCGCGGACCTGCTGGCGTTCCTGCGGCGATCGGTGACGGAGCTAGGCCAGTCCATCGTCATGGTGACGCACGACGCGCGGGGTGCCGCGTACGCGGACCGGGTCCTGTTCCTGGCCGACGGGACCGTGGTGGGCGAGCTGGAAAAACCGACCGCCGATTCGGTCCTGGAGCGCATGCGGACGCTGGGGGCCTGACATGCGGAACGTGACGATCAAGGGCCTGCTCGCCCACAAGCTCCGGCTGGCGCTGACCGCGCTCGCGATCGTGCTCGGGGTCGCCTTCATCTCCGGGACGTTCGTCTTGACCGACACCCTGAACAACACCTTTTCTGTGCTGTTCGGCAACATCTACCAGAAGATCGATTTCCAGGTCCGCGGGGTCGCACAACTGGGCAGCGGCGCCAACGCGACGCGCAATGAGCTGCCCGAGTCGCTGCTGGCCACGGTCCGCGGCGTGCCCGGTGTCCAGGCCGCCCAGGGCGAGGTCGGAGGCTACGCCCAGTTCGTGGCTCACGACGGCAAGGCGATCCAGACCGGCGGCGCGCCGACCCTCGCCGTCAACTTCGATCCGGATCAGCAGATCTCCAGCCTGCATCTGGTCGCGGGCGGCCCGCCGCTGACCGCCGATGACGTGGTGATGGACGCCGGGACCGCCCACAAGTACGACTTCACCGTGGGGCAGCAGGTCCGCATCCTGACGGCCGGGCCTACCCGGACGTTCACCATCGCCGGCATCGCTCAGTTCGGGTCGGTGAACAACCTCGCCGGAGCGACCCTGGCTGCGTTCACGCTCCCCACCGCGCAGGACGTTGTCCAGCAGGCGGGCCACCTCGACGACATCAACGTAGTGACCGCCCCGGGCGCAAACAAGCCCGCGGTCCAGCGGGCCATCGCCGGGGTCCTTCCGCGCGGGGTGGAGGTGGTCACCGGGCAGACGGTGGTGAACGAGAGCACGAGCTCGGTCAACCAGGCGCTGTCGTTCTTCTCCACGGCGCTGCTGGTCTTCGCGTTCATCGCCTTGTTCGTCGGCGGGTTTACCATCTTCAACACGTTCTCGATCATCGTCGGGCAGCGGACACGCGAGCTGGCCCTGCTGCGGATCGTCGGGGCGAGCCGCCGTCAGGTGTTCGGGTCCGTGCTCGGTGAGGCGGCCGTCACCGGGCTCGTCTCCTCGGTGATCGGCCTGGGCCTCGGGGTGCTGGCCGCGCTCGGGCTGCAGGCGCTGCTGCGCGGGTTCGGGATCACGCTGCCCCCGGGATCGCTGGTGTTCGAGCCGCGGACCGTGCTGGTCGGGCTCGGCGTCGGCGTCGGCGTGACGGTCGTGTCCGCGATCGGCCCGGCGCGGAACGCCGTGCGCGTTCCCCCGGTCGCCGCGCTCGATGATCGTCAGTCGGGCCCCGGCGTCTCGCTGCGGCGCCGGTTCGTCTGGGGCGCGGCCCTGGCCCTGGCCGGCGCGGTCCTGCTGGCCATCGGGCTGGCCAAGCCCGCCATCGCGCTCGTGGGCGGGGGCGCGGTCGGCATCTTCGTCGGTGTCGCCATGCTTTCCCCGGCGATCGCGCGCCCGATCTCCAGTGTGATCGGCCGGCCGCTGGCCCGGGTGCTCGGCGAACCGGGCAAGCTCGGGCGGGAGAACTCCATGCGCAGTCCACGGCGCACCGCCCAGACCGCCTCGGCGCTCATGGTCGGCCTCGCCCTGGTCGCCGCGATGTCGGTGTTCGGCGCCTCGGTGTCCAGGTCGGCCACGAGCAGCGCGGACCAGGCGATCAGCGCCGATCTCATCGTGACGGCCAGCGGGGCCGGACAACTCAGCAACTCGGTGCCGGCCACGGCCTCGGCGGTGCCGGGCGTCACCGCGACCACCACCGTCTACCGGTCGCAATTCGAGGTGCAGAACACGCTGTCCACGCTCACCGGGGTGTCGACGCAGCACCTGGCCGACACGCTGATCCTGCGCATGACAGCGGGCACCCCGGCCGCCCTGGCCCAGGGTGAGCTGCTCATCGACTCGACGACCGCGAAGTCCAAGCACCTGTCGGTGGGCGACACGGTTCCGGTCCGGTTCGCGCAGACGGGTTCTTCTGTCCTGCGCGTCGGCGGAATATACGAGGCGAACGCCCTGATCGGCAGCTACCTGGCCAGCGCCAGCTTCTTCCTGGCCCACTTCAGCAACCCGGGCTTGGACGCGCTGCTGCTGCGCACCAGCGGCAGCGGCGCCGTGGACCAGGCCGTCACCAGCGCCCTGGCCCCCTATCCGAACCTGCAGGTCCAGACCAGGGCTCAGTTCGAGCAAGCCCAGGCGGCCAGCGTCAACCAGATCCTCGGACTGGTCTACGCCCTGCTCGCCCTGGCCGTGCTCATCGCGCTGATCGGGATCGTGAACACGCTCATGCTCTCGGTGTTCGAGCGCACCCGCGAGATCGGCCTGCTCCGGGCGGTCGGCATGAAGCGCCGCCAGGTCCGGACGATGATCCGGTCCGAAGCAGTCATCCTGGCGATCTTCGGCGCCATCATCGGGATCATCATCGGCACCGGCATGGGCATCGCGCTGGTGTCGTCGCTGAAACAACAGGGCATCACCGACACTGTCGTGCCGGCGTCCAGCCTCGTGGTGTTCCTCCTGCTCGCCGCCCTGCTCGGGCTGATAGCCGCCAGCTGGCCCGCCCGCCGGGCAGCCAGGCTGGACGTGCTCGCCGCCATCGCCGCCCAGTTATGCCCAGATTGGCTCGGTGGCCTCGCGGACGTCGCCGTCCGGTGTGAAGATCAGGAACCGCTCGAACGACCGGGCGAACCAGCGGTCGTGGGTGACCGCGAGCACCGTGCCCTGGTAGGACTCCAGGCCCTGCTGCAGGGCCTCGGCGCTCGGCAGGTCCAGGTTGTCCGTCGGCTCGTCGAGCAGCAGCAGCGTGGAGCCGGCCAGCTCGAGCAGCAGGATCTGCAGCCTGGCCTGCTGGCCGCCGGACAGGGTGCCGAACGGCGGCCGGGCGCACGATTGCAGCTCGTACCGGGAGAGCGCGGACATCGCCTCGTTGATCAGCAGCGCATGCTCGGTCATCAGGATCTCGACGGGGGCGCGTCCGGCCAGGTCCGGCCGGGCGTGGGTCTGCGCGAAGAAGCCCGGCACCACCCGGGCACCCAGCCGCCAGTGGCCCTCGTGCGGCACCTGCTCCCCCGCGAGCAGCCGCAGGAAACTCGACTTCCCCGAGCCGTTGGCGCCGACGATCGCCACCCGGTCGTCAAACCAGATCTCTGTGCCGAACGAGCTGGTGTTACCCGTCAGCACCAGGTCCTCGCATATGACGGCGCGCTTGCCGGTACGCCCGCCGCGCAGCCGCATCTTCACGTTCTGCTCCCGCGGCGCTTCGGTCGGCGGGCCTTCTTCTTCGAACCTGCGCAGCCTGGTCACTGCGGCCTGCAGCCGGGAGGCCATGTCGGAGTTGTAAGAAGCCTTCTGCCGGTAGGTGCGGACCAGTTCCTTCAGCTTCTCGTGCTCCTCGTCCCAGCGGCGGCGCAGTTCCTCGAGTCGGCTGATCCGGTCGGCGCGCGCCTGAGCGTAGCCGGAGAACCCGCCGCCGTGCACCCAGACGTGCCGGTCTTCGACGGTCACGATACGCTGCGCGCACGCGGCCAGCAGTTCCCGGTCGTGGCTGACCAGCAGCACGGTCTTCGGCGTGCTGGCCAGCTGCTGTTCCAGCCAGCGCTTGCCCGGTACGTCCAGGTAGTTGTCCGGCTCATCGAGCAGCAGCACGCCGTCGGCGCCGCGCAGCAGAGACTCGAGCACCAGCCGTTTCTGCTCGCCGCCGGACAGCGTGCCGACGTCGCGCCACCGGCACTGGTCGTAAGGGAGTCCGAACGCGGCCACGCTGCAGGCGTCCCAGTGCACTTCGGCCTCGTAACCCCCGGCCTCACCCCATTCGGTCAGCGCCGTCGCGTAGCGAAGCTGCGCGCGCTCGTCGTCGCGTTCCATCATCGCCAGCTCGGCCGCGTCCAGCCGGGCCGCGGCCTCCCGCACCCGTGGTGGCGAGACGGAAAGCAGCAGGTCACGCACCATGGGCGTGATGTCCTGGCCCTGGTTGGTGCCGATGAACTGGCGCATGACGCCGAGCCCGCCGGTCGCGGTGACCGTGCCCGACTGCGGCTGGAGGTCCCCCGCCACCAGCCGCAGCAGCGTGGTCTTGCCGGCGCCGTTCGGGCCGACCAGGGCGGCAGTGACCCCGTCGCCGATGCGGAAGCTGACGTCGTCGAGCAGGGTCCGCCCGTCCGGCAGGACATGGCTGACATGCGCCACCTCGACATGCCCCCATGAGCTCACCCCCGGACAATAGCCGTGAGCCAGCGCTCCGACAACGCTATTAATCCGGGCTAGGCCGGTGGTGGCGCCGAGGAATGAAACCGGACCCGGCCGGGCTGTCGGTGGCATGAGCATCGAACTGGGCAAGGTCGGTATCTGGCGGCACTCCTCTGGGCTTACCCCGGAGGTGGTGGCCGACGTGGAGGCCCTAGGCTACGGGGCCATCTGGGTAGGCGGTTCCCCGCCCGGCGATCTCGGTGTTGTCGAGCACCTGCTAGACACGACGGACCACATCGCGGTAGCCACCGGGATCGTCAACGTGTGGAAAGACGACGCCGCAACCGTGGGCGCCTCCTACCACCGCATCACGGCCAGGCACCCGGGCCGTTTCCTGCTCGGCCTCGGCATCGGACATCCCGAAGCCACCCAGGAGTACCAGCAGCCTTACGCCAAGCTTGTCAGCTACCTAGACGAGCTCGATGACCTCAAGGTCCCGGTCAGCGGGCGGGTGCTCGCCGCCCTCGGCCCGAAGGTGCTGCGGCTCGCGGCGGAGCGGGCCGCGGGCGCACATCCCTACCTGGTCACGCCGGAGCACACCCGCTGGGCTCGGCAGATCCTGGGCGACGGGCCGCTGCTCGCCCCCGAGCAAAAGGTGGTGCTCGAGACCGATCCGGAGCGAGCCCGCGCCATCGGCAGGCCGCGGGTGCAGAATCCGTATCTCGGCCTGACCAACTACCTGAGCAACCTGCGCAGGTTCGGCTGGACGGACGCCGACTTCGCCGACGGCGGCAGCGACGCGCTGATTGACGCGCTTGCGGTGCACGGCGACGCGGCGGCGATCGCCCGCGGCGTCACCGCGCACCTGGAGGCGGGCGCGGATCACGTGGCGGTGCAGGCCCTCAACCCTGATCCCCTGCCCGCGCTGCGCGCGCTGGCCGACCAGCTGCAGTTGGCCCGCCGCTGACGGCGGCCAGCCAGATAACCTCGACCTTGGCTTTGTCTGCGGTTTCGGGTGCTATAACGCCCGAAACCGCAGACAAAGCCCCGATCGGACAGGTCACCCGCGGGCGCGAGTTCGCCTGCGCCGAGTTGGTCCCCGGGCCTGCGCGGACTCGCGTACTACCTATTGCCTCCGCAGTCTCGAAGCTGCCATGATTGGCACCATCATGGCAGAGCCAATTCGGTCCTCGATGACTGGTTCAGGAGGCATCGGCGCGATCGCCCTGGCGGACCTGCTCGGCCACTGGCCGACTGCGGACGGCCCGCTATACCGTCTGCTCGCCGCGCGGATCGCCCGGCTGGCCGACACCGGCGAACTGCCCGCGGGCCTGCGCCTGCCCGCCGAACGCGACCTGGCCGCCACCTTGTCCGTGAGCAGGAACACCGTGGCCGCCGCCTATCAGGTGCTGCGCGACGAAGGCATGGCGGAAAGCCGCCAGGGCGCCGGCACCCGCATCGTCCCGCACCGTACGACCCCGGCCGCGGTGCACCGGGCCAACGGATTCTTCGCCGGCCTGCTCGAGACCTCCGCGCTCGACGCGGATCTCAGCCTGGCCGTGGTGGACTGCGCTCCGCAGGTGGCGGCGGCGCTGGCCGACCCGGCCTCCGTCCTGGACCTGGCCGGGCGCCAGGCGGCGACCAGCACCAGCGGGTACTTCCCGCTCGGGCTGCCCGCGCTGCGCGCCGCCATCGCCAGCCATCTGACGGGCCGCCTCGGGCTGCCTGCCGACCCGGCGCAGGTGATCGTCACGACCGGCGGCCAGCAGGCCCTGGACCTGCTCATCCGGTGCGAGGTGCTGCCTGGCCAGCCGGTGGCCGTCGAGGACCCTACCTTCCCCGGCGTGCTCGACGCGCTGTACCGGGCCGGCGCCCGGGTGATCGGGATGCCGGCCGCCGCCGGCCTGGACCCCGAGCGGCTGGAGCACGTGGTTCGCACGCACCACCCGGCGATGGTCTACCTGATCCCCACCCATCACAACCCGACCGGCCTGGTCATGTCGGCCGGGCACCGCCGCCGGGTGGCCCGGCTCGCCGCCGCTCATCCGGACACGCTGTTCGTCGACGACATGACGCTCACCGAGCTGCCGCTCGGTGACAACCCGCCGCCACCTCCGCTGGCCGCCCTCGGCCTCCGGCAGCCGAACCTGGTCAGCGTCGGCTCGCTGTCCAAGCTGTACTGGGGCGGCCTGCGGACCGGCTGGATCAGCGCCAGCGCAGGCCTGATCGCCCGGGTGGCCGCAGCCAAAGCGGCCGCCGACCTGGGCAGCGCCGCCTTCCCGCAGGCGATCACGGCCGCGCTGCTGAACGACAGGCACGACGACATCGTCAAGTGGCGCGGCGAGTGGCTGCGGGCCAGATACGACGCGCTGACCCAGTCATTGCGAGCCGCCCTGCCCGAGTGGGCCTGGCCCGAGCCGGCCGGCGGGCTCACCTTGTGGGTGCGCCTCCCCCAATCCGCAGAACCGGCCGGGCTGGCGGGCCCCGGTCGGGCCGACAGCGGTGCGTTTGCTCAGGCCGCGCTCAGGCACGGGGTCGCCGTGGTCCCGGGTCGGCTGCTGAGTGCCAGCGCCGGCGGGGCCAGCGGGAGCGGAGGGGACACCAGCCAGGCGAGCGAGTACCTGCGCCTGGCCTTCACCCAGGCCCCGGACGTCCTGGCC
>JBAUAY010000994.1:0-1915 GCA_049676235.1 Streptosporangiaceae bacterium | reverse complement strand
AAGTGGCGGCTGAACCACACGCCGCTGTTCCTGGACTTCCTCGAGGGGAAGACGGACTTCGGCTGTACCGCGTGGGGGATTCCCTCCTATTCGCTGCTCGGCTGGCAGAAGCCCTGCTACCTGATGTCGGACGGGTACGTGAAGACCTACAAGGAGCTCATCGAGACGACGGACTGGGACTCCTACGGGCGGGGCAAGGACCCACGGTGCGCCAACTGCATGGCGCACTGCGGCTACGAGCCCTCGGCCGTGCTCGCCACGATGAGCTCGCTGCGCGAGACGATCAGGGCCGCGCGCGGCTGATCCTGCCTGCAAACGTGGGTCCCTTGCGCGCAAGGGACCCACGTTTTTGCTGAGATCCTCAGATCCCGTTCATAGGTTGGGGAACCCCGCAGCTTCCACTCAGCGGTCGTTCAGGTAGCGCGGCCAAGCTCTGAGTTGGCGCGGCGTTCGCTCCCGGGGCGGCCGCGCCGCCAGCTTGCGGAGAAAAACCCATCCGGAACATGTCGCGTCGTGGCTCGCTGTCGGGCCCGGTGCGCGCTGAGGAGTGCGGGAGATGTTCTTCACCTATTTGCGGCGTGAGCTTCGCCGTCGCATGCGCCAGGGCGTGTTCATCGCGCTCGGCCTGGCGCTCGGCGTGGGCCTGGTCATCACGGTGACGGCGGC
This sequence comes from Streptosporangiaceae bacterium, assembly GCA_049676235.1. GTDB lineage: Bacteria > Actinomycetota > Actinomycetes > Streptosporangiales > Streptosporangiaceae > Palsa-504. Next base: position 1,249 of record JBAUAY010000994.1, on the reverse strand, counting down.
GTCGGCTGGCGTCAAGAACGCCCAGGGCACCGTGCTGCATGCCCTGTACGGCGTGGGCACGGACGTCACCGTGACCAAGTCGCCGAAGGCCGGGTCGTTTACGCCTGGATCGTTCGGCTTCGGGTTCCGCACCGGCACCGCCAAGCGGCCCGCGGCGGGTACCAAGATCGACACGAGCACGCTCGCCGCGGGCGCTACGATCGCCTCGATCAGCTCGTCCTCGGTCGCGACCGTGGCCGGCCTGCATGACGTATCGGCGGCGGCAGGCGGGCTGACCCTGAACGACCGAACCCTCAGTGGCACCGTGCCGGCGATCAATACCTCGGGCGGCGGCTTCGGCGGCGGGTCAGGCGGCGGCGGGTCAGGCGGCGGCGGGTCAGGCGGCGGCGGCCAGAGCTTCCGCGCCAACTTCACCACCAACACGTTCGGCGTCAACGGGGTGGACATCAGCACCGGCGAACTCGGCCCGCTCAGCTCGGGCAAACTCAGCGCCGGGCGCACCCTCACCAGCGCGGACGCGTCCTCCGACGTCGCGCTGCTCGACTCCTCCTACGCGACGCAGAACAAGCTGTCGGTCGGATCCACGATCGCCATCGGCAACAGCAGCGGCACCGCGACGAACTTCAAGGTCGTCGGGATAGTCAGCGAACCCGCGGGGGACAACCCCTCGGACGTCTACATCCCGCTCGCCGTCGCGCAGAAGCTGGCCAACATGAAGAACGACGTAAACACGATCTACGTCGCGGCCAGCAGTTCCTCGGACATCTCCACCGTCTCAAGCGAGATCTCCAAGGCCCTGCCCTCGGACACCGTGACCACCTCGAGCGACCTGGCCAGCGAGGTCACCGGTTCGCTGTCCAGTGCCTCGAGCCTGGCTAACAACCTCGGGAAGTGGCTCGCGCTGGCGGTCCTGCTCGCGGCGTTCCTGCTGGCCAGCCTGCTGACGCTGGCGGCGGTCTCGCGTCGGGTGCGTGAGTTCGGCACGCTGAAGGCGCTCGGCTGGAAGAGCCGGCGCATCGTCGGCCAGGTGATGGGCGAGTCGGTCACGCTCGGCCTCATCGGCGGCGCGATCGGCGTCGTGCTCGGCCTGGCCGGCGCGGAACTGGTGTCGAAGATGTCGCCCAAGCTGACCGCCGTGGTCGGCCAGACCACCGGTTCGGCCACGCCAGGCGGCGCCAGGCAGTTCGGCTTCGGCGGCGGCGGCGGTGGCGGTGGCGGGTTCGGCGGTGGTGGCGGTACCGGCGGCGGT
>JBAUAY010000993.1:0-3317 GCA_049676235.1 Streptosporangiaceae bacterium | reverse complement strand
CCGCTCTCGTGCTCGGTCAGGTACCGGCCGGAGACAACCGCCTTGTTCAGCCCGTCCAGTTTCGCCTCGGCGGCCGGGTCGATAGCCGCGATCAGCACCGGGACGGTCCATTCGACGAAGTAACCAGCCGCGGTGTTGTTGACCCCGCCCGGGGACGGCGGCATGCCGTTGCCGTTCACCCGGGACCAGCACAGTGCGTAGGACTGCGCGGCCGTGCCGAACGGGTTCGTTCCCGATGGCAGGGTGCTGACCGGCCCGCATGACGAACGCGCACCCGCGGTGCTGGGACCGAGGGTGAGTCGTCGCGGCGTCACGTACAGGTATCCCGGCGGCTGGGTGACGCGGCTGGCGCCGTTGTCGCTGACCCAGGTGGTGGAGATCCGGTACAGCCGGGAGCCGGACCGGCCTAGCGCGGCCGCGGGCACCGGCTCGAACGTCAGGGCATTGAGCTGCGCGTAGCCGACCATCGCTATCGGCGCGGCGACCTGGACCCCCGGGATCTGCTGGATCCGGTGGTACTGCGCCATCGTGATCCCGCCGTAAATACCCGACAGGAAGTCGGGCTGCACGGTGCCGGTCCGGTTCTCCTGCGCGGTCCTGGCTCCCTTCGGCCGGACCAGGATGTCGTAGGCGGGCGCGAAGTTCGCCGACACGGTGCCGGTCGTACGCAGCTGCGCGGTCCGCGACGCCGCGGTGAGCACGGTGAACGCGGCCGCCGCGACCAGCACCCCGGCGATCAGCGCCAGCGTGCGGGCAGGGCGGAACCGCGCTTGCCACCAGGCGAGCCTGCCCATCACCGCACCCTTCGCTTGCCCTGCCCGTCCCCGGGGGCTGGCACCGGCCGGGGGCTGCGACTATGCTCACTCCTTACCTAGCGACTAGGCAAGAGCCGACGTCACATCTTTACCTAGCGGCAAGGTAAGGCGGAAGGCGCATGCCCCTGCACCACGCGGTACTGGCCCTGCTGTCGGCCAAGCCCGCTCACGGCTACGAGCTGAAAACCAGCTTTGATCAGGCCGTCGGCGACCAGTGGGGTGGGCTGAACATCGGCCACATCTACCAGATCCTCGACCGGCTCGCCCGGGACGGCCTGATCGACTCCCAGCGTCAGCCGCAGCAGGTCAAGCCCGACCGCGTCGTGCACCGGCTGACCCCGGCCGGCCGTGCCGAACTCGACCGCTGGCTCGCCGAGCCGGCCGTTCCCGCCCGCGGCTACCGCGACGACTTCTTCCTCAAGGTGATGGCCGCCGTCCGCTCCGCCGACCCCGCCACGCTCCCCGCCGTGCTCAGCGGACAGCGGGTCCACCTGCTGCGGCAACTGCACGCCCTCGCCGAGGCTCGCGCCACCACCCCCGCCACAGCAGTCGAATCACTGCTCATCACGGCAGCCGAACTGCACATCCGCGCAGACCTCGGTGTCGTCGACGCCGCCGAGAAAACCCTCACCACCAACCCCGCCGCCCATGTCAGCGAGCAGTCATCCCTGGGCATGACGCCGCCGCAGAGCGCAGCGGGCTACTGTAGCTGATCGCCGCGCGCTCATGGCTGACGGCGCAGGCCCGGAACTGATTCGAACAACCACCCGATCCGCTGTTCCTCCTTGATCATTTGGGAGGAATTTGGGAGATCGCACCTAGTGTGACCGTGCCTGAACCGCCTCCAAGTGAGCTGGACAGGGGTTTCTGAGCTGGCCTTTTACCATTCACTGTCGTCGGCGCGAGGTCCGGCCCGGATTTGCAAGCAGGGGGTCAGGGGTTCGAGTCCCCTTAGCTCCACAGGTCAGCGACATAATTCGAACACCCGGGACGGTTGTACAGCAGCAAAGTACCGCAACCGGGATCGCGCTGGATGCCGCACACGCGTTCGAGTGGGGCTTTCCCCCTCGTGGGCGGCTGCGGGCCTGTGGCGGACGGCTCGCAGATCCTGAGCCGGGATCTGGGCCGCTGAGCAGGCAGAACGCCTTCGGCCGGGTCCTGCGCCGTCATCCAGGCAGCCAGCGGGCACCGTGCTGAATCTGCCGTTTCAAGGCTGGCACTTGGCGCTCCTGCAGAGGATCAGCGACTGGCGGGCTATTCTGTCACCCGCGGTCAGATTTCTCGTGACGCTTCATATACTCGTGACGCGTATAACGCCGACGATGAGTGCTTAAAAATCGGACGGCCGTGCGGGTGGCCGGGCGCAGATCAGCCAGGTCTGGCCTCGACGCCGCTCGGGCGGGTGGTGGCCTTTCCGGCCGGGATCGCAGTCCGCGTAGCCTTTGACCGAGGTGATCCTCGGCGGCTGGCAGTTCGTGCGCCCCCTGACCTGCCTAGCGTCCGTATGGCGGCCGGGCGGATCGACTGGAGTATGGGCCTCGGCCCCGCCGGGTGAAGACGCGCTCTACCGCACCCAAATCTGGTCAAGCAGGGGCCCATAAATGGGGGACTCTTGGTAGTTCCCGGTTCGGGCGGAGACGAATGTAGTCGATCCTTGGCTGAGGATCGGGACCCATGGTGCCTGGTCGGTGACGATGCGATCCACCTGTGCCCACAGCCTTCGCGCGGCGGCGGGGTCCGTGAGCTGTGCCGCCTGCGCCTGGCTGGCCAGCTGGTCGGCGTGCGGGTCGCAGAACCCGGCATAGTTGGACGTGTCGGAGCTGTTGGGGTCCTGGTAAAAGGAGCGGCAGCTCAGGACGGGGAGGAAGAATTCCGATGCGGTGGGGAAGTCGGCGCCCCACGCGTTGAAACCCGCCTGAATCTTGCTGTGGAGGTTGCTGACCGCAGGGAAGAATCGGTAACCGGGCACTGTGCGCTGGTGGGCCCGGTATCCGAGGTCTTTGAGCACCCGGACGAGATAGGAGTCCAGAGCCCGGCTTGCGAAGTCCTTGAGGATCCACACGGTCACCGGGACGTTCGTGGTGTGAGAATCCTTGGCCAGGCGCCGGGCCTTGGCCATGTCCGGGCTGTGCCAGATCCCGTCTTTGATGCCGGTGGTGTAGGGGCAGTAGCCCTGGTGACCGGGGAAGTCGGCTGGGAGTATCTGGCAGGTCACCGCGGCCTGGCCCGGGGCGAGCTGGCTGAGCTGGAGGATCCGGCCGCGGTCGATGGCGTAGCTGACGGCTTGCCGGGCCTTGAGGCTGGTGAACGGCGGCTGTCGGGTGTTGAGGAACAAGTATTCAGTCGCCAACTTCAGGGTGGTGTGCACGCGGGCCGGGTACCGGGTCGCGAGAGACTGACCGTTGTTGCTGTCGACGGCGGTCAGGTCGGCCCGTCCGGCGATAACCGCCGATTCCTGCTTGGCTGGACCGTGCACTCGGTCGAAGCGGATGACATTCGGGT
>JBAUAY010000992.1:0-8878 GCA_049676235.1 Streptosporangiaceae bacterium | reverse complement strand
TGCACCGTCTCGCACGGCACCGAGAAGCCCGCGGGCCCGAACCACTGGCACAGCTGGTCGGGATCGACGAAGGCCCGGTAGACCAGTTCGCGCGGCGCGTCGAAGACGCGCGAGACGGAGATTTCCCTACCTTGGCTCACAGGAGACAGACTAGTGCCGCGCCAGGTCGTGCTCGTGGTCATCGTCGTCAACTGCGGGCCTTGCACGATCAAGGGGGTTGAGGCCCGGTTCAGCCTGGAGGACAGGAGCCTGGTGCCAGGACGGGCAACAAGCCCGTGCCGGATTTCACGGCCCTGCCTTCTGGGTTGCGGGAGCAGGGAGACACGTCCGGGGAGGGCGCGATGCAGGGGATCCTGACTCTGTGGGATATGGGCATGCGGTTCGAAAGCGGCGAGGTGAAAGTGCAGGGCCTGAGGTCACCATGCGCTTGCGCGCCGGTGGCCAGAAGCGTCAGCGCAGGGAGCATCGCCGCGGCGAGGTGCGGCAGATCCGCGGGGATGAGCCCTGGAAGCCGTAGCGGCCTGTTCGCTGACTGGCGGTGCCGGCTGGGCGGGCATTCCGGGATGGTCGTTCCCGGACAACCTGATGAGCATCCGTCAGGCGGCGATGCAGCCGGAGTGTGCGTTGATCGGGTTGGCCCAGGCCGGGTTACGCGGCCGCCGGCTCCCTGCACTAGCCGGGCGCCGGACCGGCTAGACGGCCTTGTTCTGGGTGAGGTCAAAGCCGCCGCTGATCGGCTCGCCTGCCTGGCCCTGCGCGCTCACCGGGGTGAAGCTGATGCTCAGCGCGCGGTAGCCGAAGCTGACGCTCTGCTCGTCGCTTTGCGCCGACGCGGACACCGCGAGCGACTGGACGACCACCAACTTGCAGTCGTACTGCTGCGTGGTGACCTGCGGGTTGGCGCCGACGGCCCGTACCAGCAGGGTTGCGGTCGCGAACTCCGTGCCCGTGGCGCAGGCCTGGAATAGCCGCGGCGTGGCGAAGTCCACCGGCAGCACGACGCTGAACGGGCTGAATTGCACCTTGCCCGCGCCCGCCTCGGTCGCGGCGGCCGGCTCTCCCGGCTGGCCGGCCACGCTGAAGGAGAAGCTGGTGATCTGCACATACTGCACCGAGTCGATGGTCGTGGTGCCGGATTGCGGCGTGCCCGGCCCGTCGGTCAGGCCGGGAATGCTCAAGTAAAGGTCGGCGGGCACGGTCCCCCCATGGTTCGGCAGTTTCAGTACATGAATACGGCAACCGCTCATATCCGGCAAGGGCTCCAGCCCGGCCCCGGGTCAGTCGGCTCGCCTAGGCCCCCGCGCCGGAATTCAAACACAATCCTTGACCTGTGATATCTCGGTGGAGGTGAGGGAGTCTGAACCTTTGACTCCCTCGATGCGAACGAGATCCTTAGCGTGGTCCAACAGGGTTGCCCGTGGCTCTGTGCCTGAAGAATCTCAGGAATCGGACGCTTCAGTCTGCCCGATGTAGCAGGGTATCGGGTCGGCGATGGCTCCCCACTTGGCTCCCCAGCGGTGCGTTGCCAGGACGGCGCAGAACCTCGTCTCCATGAGCGAGGGCGGCTGCAGCGGCCCAGGCTAGCGCCGTGACCATTCTCGGCCAGATCCGGTTCCTGACGAGGGTATCCGTCTAGCGAACGGCCGACGGCGGGGTAAACCTCGCCGTCGGCTGCCGCTATGGTGATGTCGCCGGTCGTCTACGCTGCGTCACGATCACTGGACGGGAAACCCGTCGCGGAGAGCAACCTGAGTCTTCATGCGCCCGCGCAAAGAGGCTTTCGATATGTACGCCAACGGCTACTCGGTGCCGGGCCAGCGGTGGCGTCCGGATCAGTCATTCTGTCGCGCCGACGATCCGGCATGTGGCATTGGACTCGGAGGCCTCGGCGGAAGGCCGCGCTTTTCCGCCTGGCCGGGCTTACCCTGAGCCCATGGCTGGCTACGTTCCCCCGCTGCGTGACATCAGGTTCGTTCTGGAGCAGCTCGTCGATCTTGATGGCTTGTCCAAACTCGAGGCTTTCGGCCATGCCGATCCCGAGACCGTGTTCGGGGTGATCGAGGAGAGCGGCCGGTTCATGGCCGACGTGGTGGGCCCGCTCAACCGGGTCGGCGACACCGTGGGCAGCACCCTTGACGGCGATGGCCAGGTCATGACGCCGCCCGGGTTCCGCGAGGCGTACCGGCAGTACGTCGAGGCCGGCTGGGGGGCGGTGTCGTTCCCTCCGGAGTTCGGCGGCGGCGGGTTCCCGTGGCTGGTCACGGTCGTGATGCAGGAGATGATGACCTCCGCCAGCATGGGGTTCTCGCTGTGCCCGCTGCTGACCCAGGGTGCCATCGAGATGCTGGCCCAGCACGGCAGCCCCGGGCAGCAGGCCACCTTCCTGGACAAGATGGTGAGCGGCGAGTGGACCGGCACCATGAACCTGACCGAGCCGCAGGCCGGCTCCGACCTCGGACTGGTGCGCGCCAAGGCGGTGCCGGCCGACGACGGCACCTGGCGTATCACCGGCCAGAAGATCTTCATCACCTTCGGTGAGCATGACCTGGCCGGCAACATCATCCATCTGGTCCTGGCCAGGGTTCCCGGCGCGCCCCCGGGCACGAAGGGCATCTCGTGCTTCATCGTGCCCAAGTACCTCGTCCGTGCGGACGGGTCGCTGGGTGCCCGCAACGACCTGCGGTGCGTGTCGATCGAGCACAAGCTCGGGATTCACGCCAGCCCGACGTGCGTCATGTCATACGGAGATGCCGGCGGGGCGATCGGGTACCTGATCGGCGAGGCCAATCAGGGCATGCGCTACATGTTCACGATGATGAACACGGCCCGGCTTTCGGTCGGCATGGAAGGCCTGTCCATAGCCGAACGTGCCTACCAGGACGCCCTGCGTTACGCTCAGGAGCGCAGGCAGGGCCGGGCCGTCGGCGCTCCCGCGGGTGAACCGTCGCCCATCGTCGAGCACCCTGATGTGCGGCGCATGCTGCTGACCATGAAGGCCTACATCCAGGCCATGCGCGCCCTGCTCTACACCAACGCGGTATCGATTGACCTGGCCCGGCACCATCATGACCCGGCGGAGCGAGAGGCCCGCCGGGAACTGGTCGAGTTGCTGACGCCCATCTCCAAAGCATGGTGCACCGACCTCGGCGTCGAGCTGACCTCGATCGGCGTGCAGGTCTACGGGGGCATGGGCTACGTCGAGGAGACCGGCGTGGCCCAGTATCTGCGCGACAGCCGGATCGCCCCGATCTACGAGGGCACCAACGGCATCCAGGCCATCGACCTGGTCATGCGCAAGGTCCCGATGCGGGGCGGAGCAGTGGTAGCGGACCTGCTGGCCCAGATGGCGGCGCTCGACGGCGAGCTGGCCGCGGCCGGCCCGGAGCTGGCCGAGGTGCGGTCCGCGCTGGCCCACGGGGTGAGCACGCTACGGGAAGCGACCGACTGGATCGCCTCCCACGGCCCGGCCGAGCCCAACGACGCCATGGCCGGGGCGACGCCGTACCTGCGGCTGTTCGGCCTGGTCATCGGCTGCTGGCTGCTGGCCCGTTCGGCGCTGGCCGCGTCTCGGCGGCTGCGCAACGCGAGCGGCTCCGACGCGGTCTTCCTGAAGGACAAGATCGGTACCGCCCGTTTCTACGCCGAGCAGCTGCTTCCCCAGGCCGCCGGCCTGCTCCCCGCAGTCACCGCCGGCGCCGGACCGCTCTTCCACGTCGATCTCAGCCGGACGGACCTGGGTTAGCTAAACGACTGCGGGCCGAGATCGAACGTGAGGAGTCGTTCACGGTCCTGGTTCTGGGCCGGGTGGCGGGTCCACGAAAGGACGGTGACCCGGTCCGGTCGGCGGGCCCCCTTGACCGGCACCGGCAGTGCCAAGACCGCCACCACCTCCGCCAACGGGACCGACGTAGTCAATAGTGACAGTGTCTTGGCCGGTTGTGACTGAGGTGAGCGTCATACCGAAATTCGTGCCACGACGAGGGGAGAACTGCAGTCATGAGCAGTCACTCGGAGGCGGCCCCAAACCGCCTCTGAACTGGGTACATCAAGGTCAGCGCTGACTGTGAAGTGTCCTCCTAAGCAGTAGGTCCCGAGTTCGAGTCGCGGTCGGGCGCAGGTCAGAGGCCTAAGGCCGTACCGGGCGGCGCGGCGGGGAGCCTAAGTGTCAGGCTCTTCACATGTCCGAGACGCGAGTCACCCGCCGCAGCCGCGGCGAGGACGCGATTCGGCGTCGTCGACGTCACCGTAGACCGATGCCAGCGCCCCCGCGGCGAATCCTGTTGCACTGACCGTGAAGTCGTCAAGCTTCGTGGTGCGACCGGCAGTTGCCATCTGGCGGGCTCCTTAGCGGATTAAGGCGACGATTGTTAGTTGAGGTGGCTGGCGAAGAATAGTTCGATCCGGCTCCAGGCGTCTTTGGCCGACTCGGGCTCTGGACCGATGCCGGCGACCTGCAGCAAGGGACGTAGTGCCCGGGGGCCGGCTTCGGCGTCGTTGAGGAAGGCGTGGCTGGCCGCGGGGTATTCCTTGACGTCGTGGGTTACTCCTGCCTTTTCGAGTGCTGCGTCGAGCCGGCTGGCGGCACCTCGAAGCGACCGGTCGCGGCCACCGTAGCTGGCCACGATCGGGCAGGCAGCGGCCAGCGTTTCGTCGAGGTGGCGGGGAAGCTGACCGTAGTTGACGGCGGCGGCGTCGTAACCATCGCTGGCGCTGAGCAGGGCGAAGCCACCGCCCATGCAGAACCCGATGACTCCGATCTTGCCGGTGCACTCGCGAGAACCAGCCAGGTAATCCCGGGCGGCGCGGATGTCGGCGAATGCGCGGCCGTGCCCGCGGATCATGGTGATCATCGTGGTGACCAGGCATCGTGCCGTACTACCCGCGCTGAACAGGTCGACGGCCAGGGTGAGGTAGCCGAGGCCGGCGAGCCGGTCGGCGTGGCCGCGCATGACGTCGTCGAGGCCGAAGATCTCGTGGATCATCACCACGGCGGGCCACGGACCGGTGCCCGCTGGGCTGGCCAGGTAGCCGCGAAGCGGTCGGGAGCCGTCGCGGTCGGCGGCTAGGTCAGACAGGTCGATGTCGGTCATGGTTGGGCCTCCTGCGGTTGTGTGGCGGGCAATGTGTAGGGGCCGACCGCCATGTGCTGCCTCCCAGCGGGCCTTGTACACCGATCGTTCTGCCCAGATTTCAGCAACCTAGCACGCCTTTTGACTGATTGTAAACCGGTCGGTGTGTATTAGCCTCATGCGCAAGATCGAGGTTAGTACGCGGAGAAACAACGATGGCCACGGCCCAGTCGGCTGGTCGCAGCCGACGCTGAGCACCGCTCGGATCCAGACCGCCGCGACAACCCCGTGTCACCGCGACCGAATCCGGTCTCCGGATGAATGAGCACGTCCAGGAGTACGTGCGCCGCATCCACGAAGCCAGCGGGGTGCCCAGCGAACAGGCTATCGACGCCGCCGACGCCTCGCCGCGCAGCCGCGCACTTGCCCTCGATAGCACACCGGGCGGCCATCTCCGCGGCCTTCCCTTTCACAACGCCGCCGTCCGGCGGGGCGAAATGTAAACCAATCGGTATGCTTGCTGTCATGAGTGGAACAAGGACGGTCACGGCCCGGCCGGCTGGTCGCGGTGGTCGCGGAGCGCGCGAGCGGATCCTAACCGCCGCAACAACCCTCTTTCACCGCGAGGGGATCCACGCCACCGGGGTGGAGCGGCTGACCGAATACGCCCACGTCTCGAAACGTACGTTCTACCAGCACTTTTCCAGCAAGAATGACCTCGTGGAGGAGTACCTGCGCCGCATCCACCAAGCCGGCGGGGTACCCAGCGAGCAGGCCATCGACACCACCGACGCCTCGCCCCGCGCCCGCATACTGGCCGTCTTCGATAGCGCGCCGGGCGGCCGTTTCCGAGGCTGCCCGTTCCACAACGCCGCGGTCGAGGCGGCGGACGCGATGCCCGGGGTCGAAGACATCGTGCACGAGCACAAACTGGACTTCACTGCCCGTCTCATCCACACCGCAACCGAAGCCGGCGCCCGAGATCCATACCAGCTGGGCAACCAGATCGCCGTGCTCTTCGAGGGCGCCAGAGCGCTGGCGACATCGCTCAACGACACCTCCCCCCTGCTACACGCGCGATCGGCCGCCGAAACGCTCATCGATGCCGCCACTATCGACTCAGGGAGATGACGAGGCGGAACACCCCTTGATCTCAGTCAAAAGACTGGCATGACCGGTGGCCACCGCGATGGCGTGGGAATGGTGTCTGTACTACCGCTTGCCCGAAGATCCTGGCTGAGATTGTCCGCTCGACGCGCTGGCCTCTACTTTTCCGGATGATCATGTTTCGGCTCGGCGCCGTCCCAGGTGTCCACGTGACGATCCGCGTCGGCGACGGTGATCGTCACGTCGGGGGGAGCTGCCCTGATGGCGCCGTGCGTTGGCGTCGGCTGTGAGGTGATGACGGGCCGCACGTCACGCCCTGCGGGCAATGGGAATGTATCAAGGACCCTTTCTGGCGTCTCTGTGCGGATGTGGGCCGGAGATCGGCCCCAGGCTTGCGAAAGACGATAACCCGTGACCACTTTTTACAGCAGCAGCAACGTCATCCTCCCCGGCAACCGCGAGATCCGCGCCGAGGTGACCGTGCGCCTGGCAGTCAGGGCGGATCTGGCGGCGCCCGCGACACCCCAAGATGGTGCGACGTGAGTACTCCACCTGTCGTTCATTTCGAAAATGAAGCCTCGGCGCAAAGCCTGACGAACCCGGACATAGACGACAGGCTGGCCCGCGGGGCGGTCACCAGCAACACAGCGCTTGCCATACGCCGGGCCAATGCACTTCCCGGTTTCGGCACCCGCGCTCCTTACACCCGGACCAAGCAAGTCGCCGGGGCGGGCGAGGCGCAACTCGCACAGGCCGTCGGTCAAAGCCGAGGTGCCCGATGCTGAAGCCGTTCGCCGACGAGGACAGCGTCTACCGGCTGCTTGAACCCGTTCAGCGGGCGCCGTCCGTCCACAACACCCAGCCCTGGTATTTCCGGATCGTCGCCGACGACCGCATCGATATCTGCGCCAGGTTCGGCGACGGCGCCGGCACCGAATTCACCATGAACGGGAACGGGCGGCTCCCGGTGTCCCCTGCCCTGCGCCGCGAACTCGTCATCAGCTGTGGTGCCGCCCTATACAACCTGCGGCTGGCCATACGGGTGACCGGCCACGACCTCGCGGTGTGGCTGCTCCCCCGCGATTCCGGCCCGCTGGTGCTCGCGTCGGTCGAGATCGTGACGGGCCGGACGAAACGGCCCACCGTCACCGAACAGGAACTCTACGACGCGATCCCGCGACGGCACACCAACCGCTGGCCATACGATGACCGTCATCCCGTGCCGACTCCCATCCTGGTGGCCATGCAGCATGCCGCGGACAGGGAAGAGGGCCGCCTGCGGGTGCTCAGCCGACGCCAGGTCAGGACATGGCTGCGCGCGGCTCACGGCGCGGACCGCGGGCAGCGGGACGGCCAGGGCTACCAGCTGGATCTCGCCCAGTGGACAAACGGCGGCGACAGCGGGGTGCCAGCCGCTGCCTTCGGCCCGCCCGGCACGTTCGGCGAAGATCATAATCTCTGGCCGCACCTCGGCCGGCGGAGGGGCCACGCCCCGATCCGGGACTTCCGGCCCCGCACTAACCCCGCCACGGAGGCAGTTGATGAGACCGAGGGTCCTGGCGGGCAAGACGACCGCCCTAAGGCTGAGACCCCGCGCTTCGAACGCCGACCCCAACTGATGGTGCTGTCAACCGACGGCGACAGGCCGCTTGACTGGCTGCGCGCCGGCCAGGCCCTCCAGCACGCCCTGCTTACCGCGACGCACTACGGAGTGTCAGCGTCGTTCCTGACCCAGCCGCTCGAACTGCACGATGCCCGGTCCCGGCAGGGCGGGCCTCGCGAGGGCCCGGAATGCCCCGAGACCCCGGAAAGCCCAGAGCCGGAAGCCGGAGCGCAACTGCTGAAATTCCCCGGCCGCAATCCCCGGCTACCTGAGGCTGCGGATAACGGCTCGCAGCCGCTGCCGCGTGCCGGACGCGATTCCGGCAGGCGCCGACTGCCCTGGCCGTCGCCGTTCGTTGAGTATCCCCAGATGGTCCTCCGAGTAGGCTACGCGGCACACGACGCGGTCATCACGCCTCGCCGGCACCCCGATATCCTCGACGGCCGCACCGGCCGCCGGATGCAGCGCTCCCGCCCCGACCTCGGCGCCGCATGACTCAGATCGCCCGGACCGCAGTCCTCCAGCATTCATGCCTTCTCGCCACCCCAGCCAGCACCTGACAAGCGACACAAAGGCGCGCCAAGATCATCGCCCGAAACGGGCCAGATCAGCCTGGCGCTGCTCGTCTGGCAGCGCGTTCTGAGAGGATCTCACCTATGTCCGCAGAGATTCCGTCCGAAGCGCTCCAGCTGCGATCGCTGGTCAGAGCCGATCAGATCCTCGAGCTGTTCCTGGACATGATCCGGGTGTCAGAGCCGGGACCAGACGAGGTCCTCATCAGGGTTGAGGCAGCACCGCTCAACCCGTCAGACCTGGGCCTGCTCTTCGGCGGGGCCGATATGGCTGCCACAGTGGCGAGCGGATCTGCTGAGCGCCCGGTCGTCACCGCGCCCATCCCCGATGCCGCCATGCGCGGCCTCGCCGGCCGGGTAGGGACGCCCATGCCGGTCGGCAACGAGGGCGCGGGCACGGTCGTGGCGGCGGGCGAGTCTGCGGCCGCGCAGGCTCTGCTGGGCAAGGTCGTCGCTGCGGCGGGCGGCGGAATGTACTCGCAGTACCGGTCGGTCAACGTCGCGCTGTGCCTGGAGCTCCCGGCCGG
>JBAUAY010000991.1:0-6028 GCA_049676235.1 Streptosporangiaceae bacterium | reverse complement strand
TGTCGGTCAAGCGCGCTGGGTACCTGCGCGGCGGCATCGCCAACTGGGCCGCCGGGTTCGCCGTGCTGGAGCTGTCCGGCAGCCCGGTCACGCCGACGCTGATCCCGACGCGCGCGAACGGGGAGTTCGTCTACCATGGGCGGATCTGGCGAGAGCAGAGCCAGTGCCCGTTGTGAGGTTGCCGCTACATAGGCCCAGAAGCCGCCCAGACGCAATCTCAGCGTGTTTCAGGACGTTTTCCTAACCAGGGGACACCCCGGGCACCGTGGTCGGCCCTGAAGACCGGGTAGAGTCGCACAACGCTGCAGTATACCGGGGTAATTGACTGACAATATTGTCAACTCTAGCGGTCACGTCAGGGATGTCGAACGTGAGTTTGTGTCCAGGACCGTCAACTGGGCATACTCGATGTCATGATCAACGACGACAAGTAAACCATGTGGGCCGCAGACCGGTTAGCAGCCATCGACCGGTTAATCGCGACCGCGCCGCCGCTCACCCCCCAGACGATACGGAAGCTGGTCCCGCTACTCAAGCCCGCCCGGCTTTCTACCTCTTCATGCACGATCCGTTCATGAGCTGGACCCTTCCCCGGCAGCAGCCGCAGCCCGGGGAACAGCAGCCGGATGACATTCCGCTTCGCGGCTACCACCATCGCGTCCCACCGGGCGGCAATGTCAGCGCCCGGAGCCGCGAGATCCCGCAGCGGCAGCGGTATCGTCAGCTCCTCCGCCCGCGCCTCGGCCGCCTTGATCAGTGGCAGCAGCTTGGCCTCACGGATCGCGTAGGCGTGCGCGGAGATGTCGGCGGTCGCCCACTCGTCCAGCTCGGCCCGCAGCCTGGCCGCCTCGGCCCGCGCCTGCATGACCCGCTCATCCCCGCCCGAGGTGATGTTGCGGAGGAAGTCCGGGGAGGCCAGCCGGCCCTGCACGGCCAGGGTGACGAACTCGTCCGCCTCGGCCATCGGGACGGTGGCGCAATGACTGCGGTGGTCGGTGCACGTGTACATGGCCACCTTCGGGTAGAGCCTGCCTGCGCGGTGCCTGCGGGGCAGGTCCGCGCAGAGGGGGGAGCCGCACTGGCCGCAAGCCATGATGTAGGACAGCAGGTGCTTGGCCTTGCCCGGCCTCGTGCCCTTCCGTGAGGTGAGCACGTGCTGGGCTGCCCAGAACGTCACCTCGTCAATGATCGGCTCCCACTTACCGTCGACGAGCGCGCCGTCGACGCGGCGCTTGCCGATGTACGCCTCGCTGGTGGCCAGCTTGACGATCGTGCGGCGGTACCACTGCACCCCGCCGCCGGGATTGGGGATGCCACGCCGCTCCAGGTCGTAGCCGATGGCCGACACCGGCTCGCCGACTGCGATCCTGCGGATTATCTCGGCGGCGATCGAGGCCTTCTCGGGGACGGGATGCTGGCCCAGGAGAGCGCCGGTTTTCTCATCGTGGATGCGCGCGAACCCGAACTTGCAGATCCCGTGCGGCAGCCCGTTGCGCGCATTGTCTTTCAGCGCCCGCCGAACTCCCTCGCTGATCTGCTCGCTGTCGTCTTCGTTCTCGACGCCATCGTTAACGAGCGTCTTGCGGTCACGCCTGATGTTCATGTCATAGGTGCGGCGGTGGGTGGTGACGTGGATCATGACCTTGCGCTCGCGGCACAGGTCAAGGAAGTCAACCCACACGCTCAGCTTGCGGCTACCCCGCGATGACTCCCACATGACCACGACGTCAAGCAGGCCCGCAGCGACATCGGAGACGAGGCGTTCCCAGTCTGGGCGTTCCCTCGCGGCGAACCGGGATGCCGACACCGCATCCTCGTAACTGGCCGCCTCCAGCCACCCGTTAGCGCCGATCGCGGCGCGGTTCTCGTCGTGCTGCTCAGTGACAGACCGGACCCGGCCCGACTTGTCCTTCGACACGCGCCCCAGGTTCCCAGCTCGCAGCGGCATTTCGCTTACACTTCCGTTCATAGTCAGAGGGTAACAGGTTAAGGGTCCGAAACCGAGGTGGCGGCGCACCGCGCCCGGCTGCGCGAGGCCTGGCTGGCGGGGCGTATCGAGGGCAGGCTCAACCCCTCCGACGTGGTCGCGTCGCGAGGGAAGCCGCCCCGCCCGACGCCGTCCTGACCACCGACGTGGGCTCGCACAAGATCATGGCGGGCCAGGTGTGGCAGGCGTTTGCGCCGCGTTCGGTGCTGATCCCGAACGGGCTGCCGGCGATGGGGTTCGGCGTGCCGGCGGCGATCGCGGCCACTGGCCGGCCCGGCCGGTGATCGCCCTGGTCGGCGACGGCGGGTTCGCGATGGCGGCCACCGAGATGCGGATCGCCTCGGCCCTGGGCGTACCGGTCACGGTGGTGGTGTTCGCCGACGGCAGCCTGAACCGGATCGAGCTGCGGCAGCAGCTGATGGGCTACCCGCCCACCGGGACCCGGATGGACGGGATGGACCTGGTTGCGCTGGCCGAGGCGATGGACTGCGACGGCGTCCGGGTGGACAGCCCGGGGGGCCTGGAGAAGGCGCTGGCCGGCTTCGGCACCAGGTCGCGCCCCCTGATCGTCGAGGCGCGTGTCGACCCGGCCCAGTACGAAGCGCAGTTCTGACGTCCCCGCGGCACTAAACTGCGCGGGTGAGTCTGTCTATCGGCATTGTCGGCCTGCCCAACGTCGGCAAGTCCACCCTGTTCAACGCGCTGACCCGGGCGGGCGCGCTGGCGTCCAACTACCCGTTCGCGACCATCGATCCGAACGTCGGCGTGGTCGGGGTCCCCGATCCGCGGCTGGCCGAGCTGGCCAAGCTGTACGACTCGGCCCGGATCGTGCCGGCCAGCGTACGGGTCACCGACATCGCTGGCCTGGTCCGCGGCGCCTCCCAAGGCCAGGGCCTGGGCAACCAGTTTCTCGCCCACATCCGCGAGACCGACGCGATCTGCCAGGTGGTGCGCGTCTTCGCCGACCCGGACGTGACGCACGTGGACGGCGACGTGTCACCGGAACGCGACATCGAGACGGTCGTCACCGAACTGATCCTGGCCGACCTGCAGACGCTGGACAAGGCGCTGCCCCGGCTGGCCAAGGAGACGAAGTTCGCCAAGGATCCCGCGCGCGCTCATACCCTCCAGGCGGCGGCCGCGGCGCAGCAGCTGCTGGATTCCGGGACCGCGCTGTCGGCCGGCGCCGCAGCCGCGGGCATCGAGGTCAGTGCCCTGCGCGAACTGCAGCTGCTGACGGCCAAGCCGTTCCTGTACGTGTTCAACATGGACACCCCCGAACTCGCCGACGAGGACCTGCGCAAGCGCCTGTCCGCACTGCCAGTGCTAGCCAACGCTGCTCCGGCCGAGGCGGTCTTCCTGGACGCCAAGACCGAAGCCGACCTGGCCGAGCTGCCGGCGGACGAGGCCGCGGAACTGCTCGCCGAGGCCGGTCTAGGTGAGCCGGGCCTGGCCCAGCTGGCCCGGGCCGGGTTCCGCGCGCTGGGCCTGCAGACCTTCCTCACCGCGGGCCCGAAGGAGACCCGGGCCTGGGAGATCCGGGCCGGCGCGACGGCTCCGGAGGCGGCCGGCGTCATCCACACCGACTTCCAGCGCGGCTTCATCAAGGCCGAGGTGGTCTCGTTCGACGACCTGATCGCGGCCGGCTCGCTGCCCGCGGCCCGCGCCGCCGGCAAGGCCCGCATCGAGGGCAAGGACTACGTCATGCGCGACGGCGACGTCGTCGAGTTCCGCTTCAACGTGTAATCGACGCGCTCTCCGTAGATAGTGACTGGCTGCGAGGAAGAGAGTTCCGGCAACGCCAAATGTCAGACGTGTCACTTACCGTAGCGACCAGTCAGATCTGCCGTAGCCATCTGCTGCTACGTACACTGAGAGACAGGATCCACCAGGTGACGAAGCCAGCCAGGCATAACCAGCGGTCGATGAAGCGGCTGCTCGAAGCCAACGGCTGGGACCGCAGGCGGCAAGCACGTCGTGAAGGTGACCAAGCCCGGCCACCGGCCCATCACGCTGCCTCACGACAAGAGCGGTGGCGGTTACCCGATCGGGCTGGCGATGGCGATCCTGCGGCAGGCTGGACTCAAGGGAGGCGACGAGTAGTGGCCGAGGTGTACACCGTGCGCGTCCATCACGAGCCTGGCGAAGAGCTGTGGGCTGAAGTTCTTGAACTACCTGGCTGTTTCGCTGCCGGCGCCGACATGGAGGAACTGCGCGAGGCGATCAGTCTTTACCTATCCGAGCCTGGGGACGTGAAGCATGTCGAGCTGGAAGACGAGCGTGGCACGGTTACCGAGCACCGGATGCTAACGCGAACCGCGCAGCGCGAGGAATGCCTCTAGGGCTCCGGGGGTCGCGCCGGCCAGGCCGCGGCGGTGGCGCAGGCGCCCGGCCAGGGCCTGCTCGCGGGCGATGGTGATGCCGGACAGCAGGTCGGAGTGGCCGCCGATGAATTTGGTGGCGCTGTGCACGACCACGTCCGCGCCGAGTGCCAGGGGTTGTTGCAGCAGCGGCGTCGCGAACGTGTTGTCGACGCCGACGATTGCCCCGGCGCGACGGCCGGCGGCACACAGAGCGGGAAGGTCGGCCACCTCGAGCAGCGGATTGGAGGGGGTCTCGAGCCAGAGCAGGTCCGCGCCGGCGACGGCGGCCTGGACGCTGGCGGTGTCGGTTAGGTCAACGCGGTCGACGGCCCAGCGCCCTTTCTCCTGGCCGTCGGACAGCAGCTCGCCGACCCCGAAGTAGCAGTCCTCCGGGGCAACGATTCGGCTGCCGGCTGGCAGGAGGTCGAGCACCGCGGCGATCGCGGCCATGCCGGAGGAGAAGGCCACGGCGTGACCGCCCTCTACCTGGCCCACGGCTGTCTCGAGTGCCTCCCGGCCCGGGGTGGCGTCGGTGCGTGAGTAGGCGCGGCTGTCTTCCCCGGTGCACGGCGCTGCCGTGATGCCGGCCTGGAAGTTTGATGCCAGCACCACGGGAACGTTGAGCGGTGGGCTGGCCGTGTGGCCAGGGCGGCCAGCGCATATGACCGCTGTTTCCGGGCGCAAGTCGGCGGGCGCTGTCGGCTGGGCATCAGGTGTCATGGGGTTCTCCTGTCTCTCGGTAGTGCAGTATAGTGCCTTATATGAGGCAGTCAGATTTGGAGGCGCGGGCCGTGGCGGACAGCGTCGCCCGGGCCATCGGCGGCCGGGTCCGGCAGGGCCGGAACGGCCGGGGCTGGACCTTGGACCAGCTCGCCGAGCGCTCGGGCGTCAGCCGCAGGATGCTGGTCAGCATCGAGCAGGGCTCGGCTAACCCGAGCATCGCGACGCTGCTTCTCATCAGTGATGCGCTCGGCATCGGGCTGCCCGCGCTGGTCGATATGGACCGCTCGCCCGGGCTGCGGGTCACCCGGGCCGGTACTGCCCCGGTGCTGTGGCGGGGCGAGCGCGGCGGACAGGCCGTGCTCGTTGCCGGCACCGAGCCGCCGGACGTCACCGAGCTGTGGGACTGGACGCTCGGGCCGGGTGAGAGTCACTCCACCGAGGCGCACGCGGCGGGAACGCGCGAGCTGCTCCTGGTCCTAGACGGCCAGGTCGAGGTCAGAGTGGGCCAGCACGCCGCGGTACTCGCCAAGGGAGACTCGGCCTCGTTCGCAGGTGACCTGCCCCACGGATACGTGAACCCCAGCTCGGCGCAGGGGGCGCGGTTCGCCCTGACGGTGTTCGAGCCGGGCGTGGGCCCGGGTTCCCGATCGGAGGCTACCGATGTCTGATGCGGGCATGCTTGAGGACTTCCTCGGCGGCGCCTATGTCGACGCCGCCGTGTTCACACTGCGGCCCGACTACCGCGTCCTGCTGCTGGCTGTCGACGGGCTCGTCCCGGGCCCGGACGACCAGGCGAGTGACGCGCTCCTGCAGGCGGCGGAGGCTGCCGCCCGCCAGGCGCTGCGCGGCGGGCCGGCCGAGCAGCTCCCGCACGTGGCGGCGTGGCGGGAGGCCTACCGGGCGTTCGGGGCCAAACCGCAGCGCACCCGCAGCAGCCTGGAGGCGCTGCTGCGGC